>CAYPMS010000023.1:0-44770 GCA_964411655.1 uncultured Fibrobacter sp. | reverse complement strand
CTTTCCCCTTACAGGATTACGGTATGAGCAGATTTAAGATTTAAGATTTGAGATCATTACTGACCGATTATATTAAACATAAAATCCGCAGTTGAACGCGGTGCAGGCCTTATCAACATCGGGATAAGGGCAAACCGCGTGAATTGCTTAGCGCTTTCCAGCAGGTACGCTATCTATGAATGACTTACCAAACTAATTTTTATCGTAGGGCAACATATTTATAGGAAAATCTCAAATATATTGCTGATTTGAGGCGTGAGATTTATGGTTTGGGATTTTTGATTTGTGAATTTGAAAAATGAGAAATTAAAATTTCTGGTTTTGAAATTCGATATACAATTTGTTATTTAACGATTGTGCTGCTCATAGCATACTACTATTTGCAGCACAATCTAAAATGTCAGGGCGTTTACTGGGTATCGCTATCGTTCTCCAGATTCTCCATCTCTTCCTTCAACTTTTCGATTTCATCATTAATTTCTTTGTCTTTGTTTATGATCTTCTCTGTTTCTTTCTGAATTGCAGAAGCATTAACAATTTTCTGGATATTAGCAAGAGCATACTCTATATCACTCTTGATCGTCTCAAAAGGTCTTTCAAAGAATTTTGTCCTTTTAGCTTCTTCAGCAAACAGCAGATAATCATCGATCTTCTGTTTATGACTGAGCTGATCGTTATGCAAACTATCGATAGTCTGCTGTTTTGCAGCCTGCCCTTTTCTTGCAGTGTTGGTCACCCGTTCTGCAAGGAAGGCATAAGAGAGACGGTTGTTCTCATAACGCATTTTCTCTGTCGTAAGTGAATCTTCAGAAAAGCCTGTGAAAGAATTCATCTTTTCAGCTATAGGACTGAGAATATTCTGTGCCTGAAGAAAATTCTTCTCCAGCATATAGCCATAAGCCTGTAAGAGTGCAGCTTCCGCCTGAATAACAAATCTTTTGGTTTTTCCAGCCAGTGTAGCACCAGCATTGATACAGTCTCTCCACTGCCTGGCCTTTATTGCTGTCCATCCCAACCCTAATAATGCATCCTCATAATAGTAGCTTTCCGGTGGAACCATTCTGAGTGCTGATACTGCTTTGGAAAGTGAATTCTCTTCATAGTAAACATATCCCAGAAGCACCAGAGAACGGTTGACAATCTCTTTCTGAGATTTCCCGGTAACTGAAGCACTTACACAGTTATCCAGCCTGGAAATAATCCCGTTCATATCTCCTGTATCCATCAGAGCCAAAGCCGTTGCAGCAGAATGCTGTGCATAAACATATACCGGGTGCGTATCTGGAATCTGATCGAAATATTGCAGAGCCTTGTCATATTCTCCCTGCCGGATTGCGGTTTCACCCATTATGTAATTTCCGTGAGCACGGATCGAGTCGGAAACACCCTGCCGGTTCAGCTCTATATACTGGTTGTAAACTGAATCATAATCACCCTGTCGATAGTGGATCCGCATAAGTCCCAGATCGCTGTTTGGAACGATTGAACTGAGAGAATACTCCTGCTTTACCGAATGATACATCTTCTTTGATTCTTCCCTCATATCCATCTCTTCGAGGCAGGAACCCGCAAAATATGTCACCCGATCGTTTTGATGGAAATCAGGGAATTCAATAAGGATGCGCTGATAAAGAAAATATGCATTCCAGTAATCACCTTTATGATAGAGTTTCATGGCTCTGTTGTATAACTCACTGGAATTGAGGTTGACAACACGTGCGATACGCCGGTTTCTGATCTCTTCCCTGCTTCGGCCTACATCAGCCCGGAAATAAAGAGAATGAGTCCCCTGAAGTTCATTTTTGATTTCTTCTCTGAACTGATACAGGAAAGAAAGATCTCTTCCCCCATTCACCTGAGGCACATTCAGTTCTACTGCGGTTCCCCAGAAATCAAACTTACCGGAATGGCCAACATTGGTGAATCCCTTAACCGCTACAAAGGGAAGTACCCAGAAGCCACCCTGAAGGAAGAAATCCCATTCCAGGTACTTTTTATCATCAAAGAAATCTTTTTTAGTAAACAGATCGGTTATATCAAACTCTAAATCGACATCTATTCTGTCGTTAAGCATGGATGCGTGATAGTATGCTTTTGTAGAAAATGGCATCTTGTCTAATTCAGAGAGCTTGGGTGCCAGCAGGTTCTGGAAGGTCAGACCAGCTACATGGAAACCAAGCACTGGGTGCAGTAATACCCGGCAGGTGAACCCCAGATCCATGCCAATATTCATTGAAGGCGAATCACCGAAATTTCCCTGATAAGCTAAATTAAGATTTAATCCTGCATTGATCCTCCGCCATGGGTTAGTGGCATAGGACAGGGTAAAAAGATAGTTACTGTTTTTTGAGGTCTTATAAGTGGTACCTTCTAAAGGATAGTCCTTGACTTCGTGCCCGTTTTCACCGATCACCGAGAAACCGGCTGTATGGTAAATTCCCACTGGGACCACCACACCAGTCTCCCAAAGCTTTGCTGCCTCATCACTTGACAGTGAAATAACACCCCGGATTGAGGTATACAGATTTTCCATCATCAGGGCTGGATTGGTGTTTGGAGAATAGTATTTGGAAAAAGTTCTCCATTGATCAGAAAGGATATATTCACCGGGTAAACCATCTGACCAGGTTTTTAATACTGATCCTGAAAACAGAACTAAAAAACCGGTTAACAGGAGAAATCTTGAAAAAACGGCTCTGCTAATTTTGAATATCATAGTATCAATTCCATTTTTATTATGAATAATTCCAAAGTTACCTGATTTTAGCTTATCTGTAACAGAATCAAACTCTTTAGCGCATTTGCCCCTTAATCATCTTACTTCCATTTTATCCCTAAGGGCACTTTTTGTACGCTGGTATTGGTGCGATTAGTTTTTTCACTGATAGTCTCTATTTGTATTACAGCGGTATAAGTCCCGGTTCCTACTTTTCTTTTGTTTTCGTTTTTACCATCCCAGACAAAATACAGTTTCTGTGATTCGTCATCAAACACACCCACAATATCTTTTTTGACCAGGTGCTTGACTACATCATAAACATTGAAACCTTTTGCTTTCATTTTAATCCTAGTCTTAATATCTCCCTTGGGCTCCACCACTATGGTAATCCCACTTTTCGGTACTTCTATGTTCATTTTTTTGCTCATTTCTTCTAAAAGAGTTGCTACTTTTGGTGGTATAGGTTCGTCAGGTTTCATGGGATTATTAACAGTTCTGACTGTTATATCATATTCGGCTTCCCGAACCCTGATGGGAACCTTGCGGTTTTCAGGATTGAGCTGTTTTACATCCAGAGTATCACCAATATTTGCAGCCGGATTAATCCAGATCAGGTCACCATCTGTGATTGCAAAGTCTCTCTGTTCAGAGTCCTTCACAGAAGTCACCTTGCTGGTATAAAATCTTTCTTTACTGAAAATACCGTTCTCTGCCAGAGATACATTGTATGTTTTTCCACCATGTGAAAAAAGTATCGGCTGCTTTGAACTGAAATGATCGACCGGTTCCGAGAACTCCACCTGCAGAGAATCCTGTTTGTCTGAGAAAAACGTTCCACTCATTAGTACAGGCGCGACCCTGTCCTGAACATTAATGATATTTCCTTCTATTAATCCGCCGGCAGGAAGACTCCCACTGTTCACCGCAATTATATCGGTAGGAGAAACATAGGTTTTAATCTCATTGTTCTGCTCAGTAACATCCAATGCAATTCCACCCTTGGCTATGCTGATCGAGTTCAGCTTAAATTTGCGCGGACCGGGCAGAGTAATTGAACTTTTAAGTTTTTCCAGATCTTCCTGATTAACTGCCCCTTCAACTTCTATGAAAATACTGTCCACTTTCCCATCGGCATCTTTATCATAGTAATATGCAGCAGGGAATTTGAGTATTTTACTGATAGCAAATGGATAAGCTTTTCGGATTGTATCAAGAGGATTATCAGGATTACGGTAAATAATGATAATACTGTCAGGATCTGCATGCTGAAGAATATTATCTCTTTTGGGAGTCCCAATCTCCCTGTCAAAAAATCCGGAGAAACCCGCATCATTTTCTGTCAGTGGCATATTCCACAGTGTATCCCTGGAAGAACCGGATTTATGAGTTATATCAACCCTTACTGTTTTATATCTGTCACTATTAGTCGTAAATACGACTTCCAGCTTGTTCATTGTTTCATTGATTGCGTTTATGGGTTTGCCGTTGTACTGAAGAATAAGATCCCGCTCCCAACATTCCAGATAACCCTCGGAAGGCTGTTTGACTTTGCTGCTGCGTACAATTTTGAACCCGGTAGTGGCGGAAGAGTCATAAGCACTGCCACTTTCAGCATCTATCATTCGCCAGGTGACTTCAAGGGTGAATTTTGTAGTATCAGTCGAAATGGCAAAATCATTGTTGAATTTAAAGGAGCTGTCACTGTAAGTAGTAGATACTACACCGTTTAGCTTCATAATAGTGGGTTGCCCCGATTTTTTTCTGATAATGACATTCATTGCATTATTCATGAAAAAGGACATAAGACTGTCACGATCAGACCTCATTGCCTTTATAGTACTTTTCTCATTGTTTTTCGAATACCCATTCTTCTTAATGTTCTCTGTCATTTCCTGGAGGATTTCTGGAGCTATCGTATCTCTGCTATGAAGATAAACCGTAAAGGTGGTTGGGGTATTTTCCCCTTTTGCAAATTCAGTTGAATCTTTATGGCCATCACCTGAAGGTACACCATCAGAAAAGAACACAATAAATCGGTTTTCTTTGGGGATTAATTTCTCTGGGAGTCCCTTAAAGCCTTGAATCGCACCATCAAAACCATAGTTGATATTGGTCCCGTATTGTATTCTGACTTCGAAATCCGGTTCGTAAGCCAGATAAACAGTTCTCCCCTGGTTTCTTGTTCTTAGCAAGAACTTAATAATATCTATCCCAAGCATTGTAGTATCATTAAAATTATAAACAGAATCTAACCGAAGTGGAGGAAGAAATGCCTGCTCTGCGCTATTGGGAATAGAATCTGGAACACCTTCCAGAACTTCAAAAATATCATGGTGTTTTTTATTAAAATAGAGACCAGCTCCAAATATCGACAACCCAACCCATGCTCCCGGCTGCGCCTTATAAATGGTATCCAAAAGCTCTACTGTTACCTTGAACCTTTCCCCTCCGACATCATTTGCATCACCCAGAGTCATACTACCGGAATTATCAATTACAAACATGATTGCCGGAGTATCGGCACTAACCATCTCGGTCATTGCATTACAAGCCCTGATATACGGTGAAAGAGCAATTACTTTTTCAGGCACTGTAATCACTTGCCCATTGATATCTTCAGGACAGGATCGGAAATTCCACTCACAGACTTCAGCGGCTTTTATCTCCGGCACAAAAATCTGAAATGCGATACAGATTAGCAGACTGGCGGTGAATACATTTTTTTTCATAATACTTAATCCTGATTAAGTTTAGCAAGGAATTATGATTCTATAATATCATAATACAAGATAACCGATTTCAAATTATGTAGAGGCAATTTTTCCTTTAAATTGCCATGAAAATATTAATTTTGATTAACTCAATATAAATCCTGCTTTAATCTTTTAAAGGGATAAAGCAGTAATTTATATATTAATTCCAGAGAATTCAACTTAAATAATTAGCCTGCACTCTGCCCTACAGAACTTAATTACTGAATCGATTAAGTAAACGTTGACCCCTATTTCAATAATAATATAAGATCAGTTCCCTTGTTTTGTTGCCTCGTCATGTTTTGCGGTTCAATTTTTTTTACTTTTTCTATATTCTTAAGACACTTTCTGTATTCTTAAAACGCATCATGTCTGAATTAACAATTATTAGCAATACGTTACCTTTCTCCATCTCTCCTTCACTTTTTTACCAAATCAATTTTTACGATAAATATCTGAACGAGACAATTCTTATGAAGCTGAAGCGAATTCCAAAGATATTAAACCAGGACCGAAAAAAAGCAGTTGCTCTGTTATAGAAAAAGAGCTATATTTTCAGCTTCAAGGTAAAATCATGGATAACCAACATTCTGCAGACTACATCTCCTTAAAAAGAAATTTCCTTTTTTTTATTGTTGTCATATCCACGATGTTTGTATCGTTGTCAGAGAAAAGTGATACCTGTATATATAATAATTCTCAAAATGAAATTTCTTTTTCCAAAACATTTCCCCAGGAAGCTTTCTTTTCTGATTACAGCTTCGATTTATCAGATGCACTGCCTGTATATCATGTTTTAGATTCCGACAAAAACCTTCTTGCCAATAAAAAGTGTTTTTCATACATCCGTTTCCATGATTATGCTCATCATGATACTACTTACAAATCAGTTTGCAACTCTCTCCACCTGAGCCAATTCCGCACAACGGTTCTACTAATCTAGTATTTCGCCCCTATCTGTTAATTTTTTGGCTTAACAGATTTCTTGATCTGCAAATTCGAAGATTTGCAACCAAGAGGTGTCGTATGCAATTTACGGTTATTTCTGTAGAATTGTTTCCCAATAACCCAGATAAAATAAGGGTTAGTTATGCGTCTTGTACTTCTGGTGCTGTTATCAACCGGATCAATACTGGCTTCATCATCTAAATCACCTTCTGATCTTTCAGACATACTTATGCATCATGTCTGTGATAAGAAGGAGTGGTCAATACTTCCGGCGGTACCACCAATCCCTATTCACGATCTGAAAATCGGCTCTGTCACTATCCCTGTTTCGATGCATGTTGTCATGCTTTTGATAGCAGCAACAATTCTCCTGGTTGTTTTTTGTACAGCTTTTAGCGGCAACAGGACTACACCCAAT
The DNA here is from genome assembly GCA_964411655.1 of uncultured Fibrobacter sp. Lineage (GTDB taxonomy): Bacteria > Fibrobacterota > Chitinivibrionia > Chitinivibrionales > Chitinispirillaceae > JAAYPC01. The sequence goes on along the minus strand of CAYPMS010000023.1, from coordinate 37,932 downwards.
AAACTCGGGCTTGCAATCGAACCGGTAGCACTATTTCTACGTGATTCATTGATTTATCCGATTATGGGTGAAGAACTGGGGAAAAAGTGGCTTCCTTTCTTTTTAACACTGTTCTTTTTCCTTTTGACAGCCAATATTATGGGGCTGATCCCCGTGTTCGGGACTTCAACTGGAAACCTGAGTGTCACCGCAGCATTGGCGCTGATGGTTTTAATTGGAATAGTTGTTCAGGGAATGCAAAGTAACGGGGTTATCGGATTCTTTAAAAATATGGTTCCTGAAGGAATACCTTTACCTATCGGTATTTTTATCCTTCTGATAGAGATTCCCGGGTTATTTATAAAATGTTCTGTTCTGGCAATCCGGTTATTTGCCAATATGATTGCCGGACATATTGTAATAATTTCTTTGATACTGTTAATCTTTATTATTCATCCACTGGCCAGTTTGATTTCGGTGCCATTGGCCCTTTTTATCAATACATTGGAGTTACTGGTAGCGGTGATACAGGCATTGGTTTTTACTACACTTTCAGCAATATTTATCAGCATGGCTAGCAGCCATCACTAGTTCTTTTTGTAAAGGAGGCATTATTATGGAGCAAGCGGTATTTTCTGGAATTAATCTCAGCTATTTTGGAGCGGCAATCGGTCTGGGATTAATAGTTATTGGCGCCGGATTAGGAATCGGATTCCTTTGTGGTAAAGCCATTGAGTCCATAGCCAGACAGCCTGATATAAAAAACGATGCCAGAACGCTGATGATCCTGGGTGCAGCCCTGGTTGAAGGTGTTGCTTTTTTTGCAGCAGTAGCATGTTTGATTGTAATAATGAAATAAACAGGTAAAATAACAGTATGAATCCACAAGATACTACTGCGACTGTGGTCCATCAGAGCACTCCAAATGGCGGACTTTTTTCAATAGATCCCGGCCTTTCAATCTGGACATGGGTAATTTTTGGATTGCTTTTTATCATCCTGCGCAAATATGCCTGGACCCCCATGATGAACTCAATAAAGGCCAGGGAACGTCTGGTAGCAGATACTATTGATAATGCCAGAAAGACCAGGGAGGAGCTGGAAAAAATTGCTGAAGCTCAGAAAGCCATGATCCGTGAAGCACAGAATGAGGCCAGCAAAATAATCCAGGAAGGCAGAAAAAATGCCGAAAGCACCGCTCAGTTGGTCATCGATCGTGCACGTAAAGAAGCCCAGGCGGCTCTTGATGATGCAAAAGCAAAAATAGCAACAGAAAAGGAAAATGCCCTAAAACAAATAAAAAATCAGACAATCGAATTAGTCATTAACACCTCCGAAAAGTTAATTGAAGAGAGTCTCAATGATGAAACTCATCGAAAGATAGTAGAAAAGCATCTGGATAATTTATGAGTACTCAATTGATTGCCCGCAACTGGGCGCTGGCATTTTTCAACGCTGCACGGGATACGGGTAAACTGGATGCAGCACTAAAAGATGCTGCATTATTAACTCAGGTTCTCAAATCTGAAGAGACTTTGTTAATTCAACTGTCATCTCCGAAGCTGTCTCTGGCCGACCGCTCGAACATCCTTAAAAATGCCCTGAGTGCTCATATAACCGATTTGACATTGAACTTTCTTAATCAGGTTTTAAAATACAGACGCCTGAATCTGCTTTTAGAAATTCTGGAGGAATTTTTTCTGGTCAACAGCCAGAATCAGAAGGTTCTAAAAGCCACTCTGACCAGTGCAAAAGAGCTGAATAATTCTCAGAAAAAACGATTGCAAGATGAGATGCAGAGAAAAACCGGATGCACTCTTGATATTCAATACAGAATAGATCCCGGACTTCTGGCTGGGTTTGTTCTGGTTTATGAAGACAAGATGTATGATTGCAGTATAAAAGGGGCACTTAACAGACTCAAAAGGATGTTGGATGTCTGACTTTAGATTTTAGATTTGAAGAAAAAGGATTTGTCAGAATTTATAAATGTAGGAATGACTTGAGATTTTAAGATGTTAAAAAAAATGACCAGGAATGTGTTATTATGAATTTGTCCTTAAAAACAGGTGAAATCGTCTCGGTTCTCAAGCGGGAAATCGAACAGTTCTCCTCATATTCTCAGACAGCAGACATCGGGGAAGTTATTCAGACTGGTGACGGTATTGCCAGAGTATATGGTCTGCAATCTGTGATATCTGGTGAACTGTTGCAAATTGATATCCCAGGAAAAAAGCCGGTTACCGGAATCGCCCTTAATCTGGAAGAGGATAATGTAGGAGTAGTGCTTCTGGATGATGCCACACATGTGAAAGAAGGCCACATTGTCCGGCGCACTGGTACTATCGCCAGTGTACCTGCAGGAGAACAGCTGCTGGGAAGAGTTGTTGATCCCCTGGGACGTCCTCTGGATGATGGTGCACCTATTGACTCATCCATCACCAGGCCTGTCGAATGCAAAGCACCCGGAATCATAGACAGACAGAACGTATGTGAGCCTCTGTTTACCGGAATTAAGGCAATCGATGCACTTGTTCCTATAGGCAAAGGTCAGCGTGAACTGATTATCGGTGATCGCCGTACCGGAAAAACCGCCCTGGCCATAGATGCAATCATAAACCAGGGCAAAAACGTCTCGGAACCCGTCTACTGCTTTTATGTGGCAATTGGCCAGAAACGCTCATCTATTGTCAGAGTGGTGGAAAAACTGCGTCAGCATGGTGCCATGAAATATACCACCATAGTATGCGCCACAGCCGGTGATCCGGCACCTCTGCAATACATCGCTCCCTATGCAGCATGTGCAATGGCTGAATACTTCCGTGACACAGGAAGACATGCGCTTATCGTATACGATGACCTGACAAAACAGGCACAGGCATACCGTCAGATCTCTCTACTCTTGCGCAGACCACCAGGACGTGAAGCATATCCGGGAGATATTTTCTATCTTCATTCACGTTTACTTGAAAGAGCAGCTAAACTCAGTGAAGAACGCGGGGGAGGCTCTCTGACCGCTCTTCCCATAGTGGAAACACAGGCTGGTGATATTTCAGCATATATTCCCACTAATGTGATCTCCATAACCGATGGACAGATCTTTCTGGAAACCCATCTTTTCAATTCGGGAATACGTCCTGCAATTAATGCTGGTATTTCCGTTTCGCGAGTTGGAGGATCTGCCCAGATCAAGGCAATGAGACAGACCGCAGGATCATTGCGTCTGGAACTGGCGCAGTTCAGGGAACTTGCTGCATTCAGCCAATTCTCAGCCGATCTGGATAAAACGACAAAACAGCAGCTGGAACGCGGCGAGCATCTCACCGAGATTCTTAAACAGAAACAGTATCAGCCCATGGATATTTACGATCAGATAATGATCATTTATGCCGGTAACCATGGGTATCTTGACAGTTGCCCGGTTTCAAAACTGGAAGTTTACGAACGTCATTTACACCTTTTTCTCAGGGAGAAGTATGTTTCCTTTATGGAAAAACTGAGAAAGAGCGGGCAATTCACATCGGAACTGGACAAAGAAGCACGGGAAGTACTGGATGATTTTGCCACCCAGTTTGACCCATCACTGTCTATGGAGAGTCTGGAGGCTAAATTTTACAGCAGACATTCACTGATCATGGCAGCAGCAGATTCACCGGGCATGAATCGTCTTGAAATTTACAAGCTAATCGAAAGAGCGACCGCCAAAGAACTCCTGTCACCCTCTCTGGAAAAAGAGATTGGCGAAATTCTTCAGGAACCCAAAGAACAGAAGACTTCCTTCAACGATAAACTTGTCAATATCATAAAAGAATGTGTGATACTTGACATCGAGCATCAGCTAAGTCTTGAGGAACTTTTCCTGAAAGCCGCAGATCACCTGTCAAAAAAGGTTCAGTATGAAGCCGGTGATATCTATAAACGGCTTTTAGACCGGGAGCAGACCTCCTCCACTGCATTGACACCGGTTTTTGCCGTTCCTCACCTGGTAGTCCCTGGCAAAAACAAGTTCGCTCTGGTGGCGGTGCGCAGTAAACCCGGAATCTCTTTCAGCTCCAGCGCCCCAAATGTTAAGGCTACTTTCTTTTTGGCTGGCACAATAGACGAACGTAACACTCATTTACTAGCTCTGGCTACTATTGCCCAGGCGGTAAATAACCAGAATTTCCTTAACCGCTGGATAAATGCTCAGAACACCGAAGAATTACGTTCCATAATGCTTTCTCCACCAAGAAAACAGGAAGCGGTGTAAAAGGTCATGGTAGGATTAAGAGAATTTAACAAAAAAATCAACAGTCTGAAGAATACCAGGAAAATCACCAGTTCCATGAAAATGATATCCTCGGTAAAGCTTCAGAAATTCATAAAAACTCAACACACTGCAGCACCTTTTTACAAAGCCTCAATGGCGATGCTTAATCAAGTTGCATCTCTGGCCGGCAAATCTAATATATTCTGTAACGGATATCCAGAAGTCAACAAATCGCTGATAGTTCTGTTTTCCAGTGACAGAGGCCTATGCGGCAGATTCAATACAAATGTGATCAGAAAAGCAATGCAGCTCTCTGAAACGCTCTCTTCCAGACAATGCAAATGCATCTTCAGTTTTTCCGGATCAAAAGGACATGCATTTTTCAAACGTCGAAGAACACCTGTAGAGAAAGTTTACGAAGGAAGCTCCGTACCCACTTATGCCTATGCTTCAGGCATTGCGGATGATCTGTTTAACAGTTTTATAAAAAACGATTTTCAGGAAATCTGGATTGTTTATACCAGAAAAGTTGCATTACAGGAAGAACCCTGTGCAGAACGTCTGCTGCCCTTTGAATTCAACAGGGATTTATCTACTGTATCAGAGAAAGTCTTACTGGAAGAGAATGTCACCGAATTACTGGAAAATTTTTCTCGTTTGGCTGTCAGAGCTCAAATCTACAGGGCACTTCTTGAATCAACCGTAAGTGAGCATACTGCCCGTATGGGTGCAATGGATGCAGCAACATCAAACTGCGACAAGATGATTCAGCGTTATATCAAACTGCGCAACCGTGCAAGGCAGACTGCTATTACCACAGAACTCACCGAAATAGTCTCAGGTAAAGAGGCTATTGATCACTAATGGAGTGTATATGACTACAGATAACAACGATTCCAAACTTAATCAGAATACCGGAAAAATAGTTCAGGTGGTAGGGGCTGTTGTGGATGTTTCTTTTGAAGAGGGCGATTTACCCGAAATCAACACAGCATTAAAAGTAATATTACCGGAAACTGAGAACAGTCAACCCAGAACCCTGATACTTGAGACTACGCAGCATCTGGGCGAAAGAGTCGTCAGAACGATTGCCATGGACAGTACCGATGGTCTTGCCAGAGGGATGCAGGTTATTAATACCGGAGAGATGATTACTGTTCCGGTGGGCCCGGAAGTTCTGGGAAGAATCATCAATGTCATCGGTGAACCTGTAGATGGTGGTGGAACCATAAAATCAGCAAAACGATACCCTATCCATAGGCCAGCCCCAGCTTACCAGGATCAGAGCACAAAAAATGAGATACTGGTCACTGGTATTAAAGTGATAGATCTGCTTGAACCTTACGTTAAGGGAGGAAAGATTGGTCTTTTTGGTGGTGCCGGAGTGGGTAAAACCGTTCTGATAATGGAGTTGATTAATAATATCGCCACCGCATACCAGGGGTATTCAGTATTTGCCGGTATAGGGGAAAGAACCCGTGAAGGAACACAGCTCTGGGGAGAGATGAAAGAATCCGGAGTGCTTGACCGGACAGCACTTGTTTATGGACAGATGAACGAGCCTCCCGGAGCCCGTGCCAGAGTAGGCCTCTCGGCATTGAGTATTGCCGAATATTTCCGGGATGAAGAACGCTGTGACGTTCTTCTGTTCATTGACAACATGTTCCGTTTTGTTCAGGCAGGCTCGGAAGTATCGGCTTTACTTGGCCGAATCCCTTCTGCAGTGGGATATCAGCCTACCCTGTCAACCGATATCGGTGAATTACAGGAAAGAATTACTTCCACCAGAAACGGATCTGTTACTTCGGTACAGGCCATTTATGTTCCTGCAGATGATTACACCGACCCTGCCCCTGCAACCACTTTTACTCATCTGGATGCCACCACCAATTTAAGCCGTGCCATTCAGGAGATAGGAATATATCCTGCAGTAGATCCACTGGAATCCAGCTCAACAATTCTGACCCCAGACATCGTCGGTCAGGACCATTATCGTACCGCCCGAAGAGTCCAGGAATTACTTGAGCTCTATCGCAACCTTCAGGATATTATCGCCATTCTGGGTATGGATGAGCTATCCGAAGAAGATAGAAAAGCGGTCGAACGCGCCAGAAAAGTGCAGAAATTTTTGAGTCAACCCTTTAGAGTGGCAGAACATTTCACCGGAATCAAAGGAAAATTTGTTCCCCTGGAGGATACGATCCGTTCATTTGCTGAAATTCTTGATGGTAAACACGACGACCTTCCTGAACAGGCATTCTATATGGTGGGGACAGTTGATGAGGCCCGAGAAAAAGCTAAACAGTTGAGGTAAATATGACAACTTTCCCCTTCAAATTAATTACCCCAGAAGGTGTAACGATTGATACTTCACTCTGGCAGATCTCTGCTACTAATGCTATGGGCCGCTTTGCTATCCGTGCTCAGCATATCGATTTTTTCACTTCCCTCAAACCCGGGGAGTTGGTTCTTGCCTATTCTCCGGATAAACGGGAACATATTCAGATTGAATCTGGTTTTCTGGAATTTAATAAAGAGTGTGGTTGTACTGTCATTTGTGAGAAAAAGCTAAGCTAAGGGCCCCACTACAGGAGCTCTGTCCTGATACTTGTCTATCCTGTATCCAGTATCTTCTATGCGTATTCCGTAATTCGTACGTATTTCGTATCCGTACCCATGTACACTTTTCTAATGTATCTGAAATCCAAAATCTAAATCTGATATCTGGCCAGGTCACATCAAATTACATATTTGATTCAGCAGGCTGGTTTTTAACCTAAATTCCGCAGTTGAGGTGGATGCAGATGTATAGATATAAGATATTGAGATGATAAGCCTTGACGCGGTGCAGGCCTTATCGACAAAGCGGAAAGATAAAGACGGTGCTACTGGCACCGGATACCTTACGCTTAAAGAACGAATGTGACAACGTGATAAGGTCAAACCGCTTGAATGGCTTAGCGCTCAAGAGGTTACGCATATGCGCCGCGTTTAACTGCAGAATTTAGGTTTAAAGTGCACCAGACACATTTCAGGTTCATCAGGACAAAAAATCGGATCAGCCGATCTTATATTCTCATCTCATCAACTATCTGGTCCTGCCGGGCGCACCAATAAAACAAAAAAGGCACCCTTACGAACGAGTGCCTTTCAAAACAGTTAAAACCTGCGTAACGCTATGCCGGATTATATCTTGTTAAATAGACTTTTTATAAAGTGGTTCTCCTGCATTTCTGCCGGAATCCTGATATACTATCAGAGTCGCACTATCTTTGCCAGAGGTTGCTTCCACTTTGATACGTGCAACATTTTTTGCACTGGTTATCACGATAAAATGATCTCCAGCTTTCAGTGTATACAACCCGTTAACATCTCTCACACTTCTTCCCTGAGCATAAACCCGGATGTTTCCGTAAGTGCTTAAAGTGGTAGCTGTGTCTCCAAAGCTTTTATTGTAAATATCATTTATCTGAGCTTTTGAGAAGATTTGAGTTTCGTCTGATTTAAAAATTACCGCTCCGCCAATAGGTGTAATAATTAGATTTCCCGGAGCAGTTTTGGGTTCTTCCACAATTATGTCACATCCTGAATTGGTGGCATATTTAACCGGATTAGCTTCATCACGAATCCCTTCTTCAACATTTTTTACTTCCGGTGTACCATCCACATCGATTCCATCGCTGGTGGAATTGACTGTGAAACGATAGACTGATGCAGTTGATGATTCACGACCGTACACAAAAGCCGGTACAGCCTGGGAGCGATCACCAGATTTGTTATAAGAAGCTATCCAGAATGTCTGTATTCCATCTCTGGATATATTTACAGTAAAGGATCTGCTGCCAGTCCAGGCTTTTGCATCAGTAATCGAATCTTTAGCGATGACAGTAGCATTTTCAACATTATCGCTTAACAGATAAAATCCGCAGAACTTTTCTTTGGCTACGAAGCTGCCGGAAAAATGGATTTTTGCGGATGCCCCACCTGCCAATACTTCGACACTATCAACTGTAGGTACCGATAATTTTTCAAGGCTCACGGTATCACGTACAGTATCCCCTACACCCAGAACATCAGAACAACCGGTTAAAGTTACAGTTGATGTCGCCATAAAAAAGACAACAATCAAGAAAGATATTGAAGATAGAATGTACTTCATTGTACCTCACTTTGTTAATTGTTTAAAAGGACGTTTATATAAAAATTACTGTTCTGTCTGATAAGCATACATTTGAGAATCTGAGTTTTGCAATCTGTTTCAGTGTTTATTTGAAAGAAGAATATACTATGAATTTCTTCTCTCGCGATTTTACCGAAATACCGGGAATCTGTTTATTATTTATCACAGCTCCTGATTTATCATGTGCAGCAATATCCAGAGTGTAAGTACCTGGTTTTACCGGAATTCTTACGATCTGAACCGTCTGCGGAATTAAAAAACAGCTTCTTGTGTCTGCCCGCTCCAGTTGGTCAGTTAGCACATCGGTCCCAATGTTAAGAAGCAGATTAGCAAAAGGGTTTTCTGTCTGCATGCTGGCTTTAGCCCTCTGTGATGCGATAGTTCGCAATACCACCCGAATGGTAGTTCTGGCCACTGTAGCAGATCTGGTGTCCAGAAGATATTTCTGGAGCTGTTTTTCCAGATCATTTATTACTACACTTTTATATACCTGATCAGTACCACTGCAGCGCACCGAAAAACTTTCGGTCTTTGATGGAGACATTTTCATTGCCGGAAGTGCAATTTTAATATGGAAAGTGGTACCGGAACTGGTCTTTTCACCTTTTTCCCTTTCCTGCTGAGTCTCCGGTAAAGGAGGAGCAAGCGTACTGATAGTCTCCACAGTCCCATTTGGTGCAGTGTGTTTTAATACCAGATAACCATCTTTTATGTAAGTTCCTGACCAGATATTTTCATCCAGAGCAGGACCTTTCCCACCATACCCAATAATAACGATCTCAGATTTGTTATTTCCCAATTCAATGATATCAGATTCAGGAAGATCCGCCTTGAGTTTAAGCAGATCGACATCAGAAGATCTGCCATTTAATAGTAATTGGTAGTAGGCATAATCTTTAATTCTTGAAGGCAACTGAAGCGGTCCGCTCTGAAATGCCTGAATGGATTTAAATAGAGAAATTGCAGCGTTGTCAAATTCTCCTGCTGCATCGTAGGCAATGGATGACAAAAAGTGAAACATCGGATCAGAGCTGTATTTGGTTTCCGATTTATCCTTACGATCCCATTCATCAAACAGCAACTGAACCCTGCGGGTCTCAACCAGAGCCTCATCGGTCATTCCCTGAACCAGATAGTTTAAAGCGATGATCTGATGCATGAGAACGATTTCGTAAGGTTTACTTCGATATGGACGTACCAGATCATTGACCATCACTGCAGCAGCCTCATTGGTCAGCGAACGTGCAAAAAGTTCATGGTGAATATCTGCAGCCCTCTGCAGGTAAACTGTACTTGAGTCATACAAACCTGCGTAATGGAATAAAACCCCAATATCCATATAGTATAGGAAGCTGCTGTTTTTACCATACAATTTGGGATTTTTCTTTATCTCTGCAATTACCGTTAAATAATCGCCATTTCTAATTACACTCTCCAGTTTTTCCATTCGCAATGCAGTGCGTCCGGAGCAGGAGTAAAGAAGCAGCGAAACAGAAGCTACAAAGAGCAGGCAAATTCTGAGTCTCATATAATTTCCAGTTTACATCTGTATAAATTTACTTGGCAGCCAGATTCAGAATTTTACTTTTGCACGCTCCACAAATTTCTTTATTTTCTTTTCACCAATCCACACCTTACGATTACTCTCAATCTCTATAAGCTCCATATTGGTCTGGTAGAAAACAACAGCAGTACCACCCTCCTGGTCGACTATGGTATTTATTGACCCTATCATCATCAGATCAGCCCCTGTCTCCTCTCCCATAGATTTGGCAGTAACTGCAGATGCATTCTCAGCCATGTCTTCCTTTTCGTCCCGAAGCTGTTCTCGCTCGGTTTTAGTAGCCACAAAATCTACCTTGCCGGAATTAAGCAGCGCCCGTTCGACCTCTTTTACAAAAGTTTCTACATTGATGTGTTCATGGCTCTTATTTACAATTTTACCAACAATAACCGTGGGCCGCCTGTTTTCAGTCTCATATTTATATAACCATCGCTGCTGCAGACAGTCATTGATCATCTCTTCTGCAACCAGACGGGAATCGGTATCGTTCCATTTTCCGGTAAGATCGATGGTGGAATTGCTCTGAACTCTGCTCACTTTTGTAGTACAGCCACCAACCAGCATTAATCCAGCCAGAATCAATATTTTTTTGGAAAGCGGTAACATCGTATAATCTCCTTTTTTAAATGATGATCGAACTATTTCTTACAGGTGACGGCAGCCTGCTGCTTTAACCATATAGCAGCTCTCTTTTTAACATCATTGGCCGCCCCTTCCGGTGTTGAAAAATAATACTGTCGCCGCGATCTTCCAGCATACAAATCACCTTCCGATGGATTGGATACAAACCGCTTGGACTGAGTTAAATTTTTTTCCATCACTTTCATCACCGGCTCCTGCCCCTTTATTGAGCTGGTGGCCACAATAACCAGCACTTTCTGATAGATCATATAATTAATTTCTACAGTAGCGGTATAGGTTTTCACGTGGTCATTTCTGGATGGGTCACCATTTATTTCCTTTAAAAAGTGAGTCTCTGAAGTAATTTCCGGTACAAGATCATCTACCTGCGGAAGTGCTACGATGCATTCCTCCAGGATCCTCTCTCCAATTTCCGATTTACCATCGGCTATTGATTGTCCATGAATTATGGTAATATCTTTCTCAACCGTCTGTTTCTGATCCTGTGCCAGAAGACTGGTTGAAAATCCTGCAACAAGAATCAGGCAACTTAAAACTCTATTCATAATACAACTCCAGGTTGATCGTTAAAAATCAGTTCTGTTTAATTATAGTTCAACTTTTTAACATTTTTGAATCTTCCGGAAAATAAGATTCCGACATCTAAACCAGCAGCATGATCCCTGCTATGGTTTGCCACCGCGTAATAGGGAACCCGGAATCTCAGCTGTACTCTATCGGTCACATCCAGAAGAAAGCCGGCATGCAGCGTACCTGATGGTCCGATATCCTCACCGATCGGCCCGCCTTTATCAAAATACTGTACTCCCACACCCAACCCCACGAATGGCCTGAAACCACTTCTGGTCATAAAAAAGTCGAATCCCAGGTTGGAAGCAAAATTAAGCCCCGGAGCAAACCAGTTCACATCAAAAAAAATGCTTATGTGGTCCTGAAGATAAACAGAGTTTATAAAAGATACCGATAGAAACTGCTCTGATTCATCCTTGAGTTCCCCGTTAATTGCCAGGGAAGATCCCAGCGCCAAACCACCACTGTAAATTCTTAATGGTGTTTTAGTAGCATTCTTTTCAGATGAATCTTGAGCTGAAACCAGTCCTGTAAAAACCATAACCAGTGTAACTGCGATAATATTAATCATAAATTCACCTCATCTTTCATTGTTTAAGCTGCTATTTCTGAGATCTCAACAAATAGACGCATAAAAAAACAAAAACCGCTCATTCTATTTTATCAGCTGCACATCTTTAAAACGACCAGAGATCAGAAACCGCAATCCGATACCGATCCGATGAATCGTACTCTTGTTAAATGCAGCTTTATATGGTACGTACAGTTGAACATGGAAGCGATCACTGATATCTGCTGTAAAAGCTAATCTGGCCGACAGTAATGGGCTTATTGCATTATTAGATGTATTATACTTTTTTGAAACGTAAAATTCCAGTCCGGCATCTGCCCCCAGACTGATCTTGCCCTTCTCAAGCCCGAATACATAATCGATCCCAGTTTGCAAACCAATTACTTTTCTGTTGATGAGTCCGCTGAGCTCCATGTTAAAATCAACATTCTGATTAACCAGGTAAAATCCGCCCAGATTTAACATCATATCTCTTTTCCATGCCTCCTCCTTAGCCTCACCCGCTTTATCCATCATGAGTCCGGTACCAAATCCTACGCTGAATCTGGAAAGAGGTCCGGTGGTCTGCTCCTCCATCATATACTCTGATGAACCGAGTCCTTTCAATCTGCTCTGAACCAGAGTAACAGGTTCGAAATCGGATTTCCGTATCACTTTTTTTCTATTCTTGCTTATTGAAAACTGATAAGTTCCGACATCCTTACCCTGGGCATTAATAATGGTATATCTGCCCGGAGCAAGAGAAATAAACTGCTCAACTGTTTTATCCTTATAAAAGTCAGCAAATACATCCAGATAGTTTTCACTGAGTACAAGAAATTTACCAACACAGGATTTCTCTATCAATATGCCTCCGCTTGCCTTTTCCAGATCGGTCAAAAAGATATCACCCTGCCCCTGAATGGAAAAACGGTAAACAGGATGCTGTATCTCACCCGAAGCCAAAGCACTTGTTTCAACCGTTTTGCGGTAAGCATACTGATATGCCTCATTAAGAGTAATTTTACGGTCTGCGGACAAATCAGCACTTCCACGCAATCCATTTAACCAGTGAAAAGAAAAAACTGAACCTTTAAGGGCATCTGATTCCTGAGCCCGTTCATTTGCAGCAGAAGAGGCGATAATCACCTGTCCCTTCACCTGAGGCTGATTCTGCAGATAGAAAGGGTCTGCACGAACCCCGCCTTTGAAGGCAGTGATTACCCCGCTTTGACAGGCATCAAAGATTGCGATCCTTATCCTTGATGGGAACATACTTATTTCTTTCTGCAGTGCCTCAAAAGAGTATCGGCTTTTCCCAAGAAGTATACTGTTCTCATCAGCATGTCCCGAATAATAAAACAGAAAAAGGCTGTTGTCTTCTGCTTTGTCGAGAGCCAGTTTTTCAGCAGTTTTTTTCAGCGCAGCATTGATCTGTAAACTGTCGGTTCCCATCAGAGAAATAACATGGTTGCGCTCAAACCCACCTATATCGATCAACAGATCTGAGAAACGCCTTGCGTCATCTTCGGCATACTTCAGTGGCCTGTATTGCCTGCCTCCATCGTTCTGTCCAATAATAAGCGCATAACGGTTCGCCAGAATATCTGCTGAGAGTGTAAACAGAAACAGCAGTGATACTATTTTAATCATCCATTACTCCTTATGCAAAAGTAATGTAAAAACCTGAGACACCGGTTTTATTTTCTTTTTGGCAATCACCTTTTCCAGTTCAGATATGAGCGGGTATTCTTTATACAATTCAGAAGCCCAATTCCTGACAGTCTTGACAGAAAGAGGTTTGTCGGAAAGCAGCATGATTATCAATTCGCTTCCCTCAGAATCATCCAGAATGATGCTTCCAGGGAATGTCAATGCTGTTCCGGCAGGGGATTTTACACTGCAGAGATCTGAGTTTTGTTGCGGATGGTAAAAAGAGAGCTGCCCTCTGGAGTCGATACTCAGAAGAGCCGCAAACTGTTCCTTTGAAGAATTGTAAAGAATCTGAATCTGGTCACCAGCCCTGTATGCCTTTTTCCTGTCTCCCTGGTCTACAACTCCATCCCTCTGATAAAGAAATGTCAAACCGGCAGTTCCCTTAAATCTTATTTCATCGTCGATCAGTGCCCTGTTTCCAAAAAAGATCATTGGGACGGCTATGGCAACTATCAGTAATAAACCATAGACCGGAAGCAATGCGGGTCTGGTCAGAGTATCAAAAAGCTTCTGAATCCACGGTGATGCCGGTTCCTCTATCTTAAATTCAGTAAAAGGATGGTCTGCCAGAAACTCGTTTCTTTCCCTGCGAAGAGCCTGGAGGTAATCATGACAGACCCGGCATTCCTGGAGATGGGATTCCAGAGAAGAAGCTTCTTCTCTGGAAAGTTCGTCGGTAAAATACAGCTCAATATCCAGTTTTAATGGCTCAGAATGTTTCATAATATATCTCCCATGAGAATTCCCACCTTTGAACAGTGACGCTTGAAATTGGTAAGATGTCTTCGTATGGTAGATTCACCCATTCCGGTAATTCTGGCGATCTCCTGCTGCTTGTATCCATCGAAATAGGTATAAACGATGACCTCCTGGACTTTAGGATCCCAGATTTTGAGAAAATATCTGAGAATTTCATCCCTGACAGCTCTTTTTTCCTGGGGAAGCTGTTTTGATTCGGCAGAATGAATATTTTCATCAAAAGAAACATGCTTCTTCTTTCTCAGAATTGAGATACAGTAATTGGTACTGGTACTTAAAAGCCAGGAATAGATCGATTCTTTTTTATTAATTTTGGGTAAAGCATCTACCAGCTTCATAAAAACCTCCTGTGTAGCATCCCAGGCATCCTCTTCGGTTTTCAGAAATGTTCTGCACCGCCTGTGCACCATAGATGCATACCGCTCATAAAGCGATCTGATTTCCTTTTGATTTTCTTTTGTTTTCATGCAATCCTGCTGAATAGACGTTTCTGGGGAAAAAATACGCTCATGTTTTTTAAGTTTTTTTGGAGACTAAAATAGAATGCATTAAAAAAAGGTATCGGTCAGCAAAGAATTCCCCCTTCCCCACTTAATAAGGAGCATTTCCAGAGGGGGATTTTGCTAACAAACAACTATGCACCTCTTAATTTCTAAACCTCACCTATACTCTTTTAGCCAATTATTAAATTTTATGGGATGGTAATTATTCTAAACCACTGAATTTCTAAATTGGATAATCAGGTTTTCCGGATTGACTACAGGTAAAGCAGGATAACAGGCGGTTTTAATCTTCTCCTTTTCCAGATTCACTATCAGCTTCATCCATTGAAAGCGAATCCTCGTCTTTCACTTTTTCTTTCCCGGTGAAAGCATTCGGCTGCTCCTGCTTCAAAGAATCATTAACCGCTTTGTTCTTTTGAGCATTGGATCTTTTCTGAAATTTATCTTCATTTTTCCTGCGAGCCTCCAGAGCCTTCAGGGTATCCTCTACGATCTGAATTTTCTGCCTGGCTTGTTCCTTACAGTATTCTGATTCAGGATATTTTTCGCAGATTCTTTCGTAAAGCATCTTAGCAGTTTTGTTCTTCTCCAACATATCATCTGAGAGCCATGCGGCAACAAACAGACTCTTGGGTGCTATAGGAAGATCAGGATATTTCTTATATACATTATAATAGGCCTGTACTGCCCCCTTTACATCCCCGTCTTTATAGTACATGTCTTCTGCTTTGCGAAAAGCTTCGTAAGCTGAGTCCTGTCTTGTTTTAATGGTAACCTTGACACCAAGCTGTTTCTGAGCATCTTTAGCCAGTTCTGAGGCAGGGAATCTGGAAACAAGCAACTTAAAAAGGCTATCTGATCTGAGAGTATCATTCAACTGATCACGCGCAACAAATGCCGCTGCGCTAATAGCCTTGGAGATAGATTCACTGTCTGCAGAACTGTCTTTAGCTAGCTCCAGATAATGGTAATAAGCCGAATCAGGCACATCGAGTTCAAATTTGAACAACTCAGCGATTTTATATTTTCTGGAAATAAGTGGCCCATCAAGGCTGTCACTGCCTTCACGAAGCTTTTTCAGTCTCTCCAGCGCAGAGATTCTCTTTTTTGAAAGTTCTCTGCTTAGGGAGTCTCCTGAAAGCGAGGACAATGAAAAATACTTATCAGCATTTTCCATGTCGTTTTTTTTCTTCTGATAAAGCATGGCCAGCTCATATAATGCTCTGGCGCGTATCTGACTGGTATCGGAAGCCACATTGCTGCTGTCAATATTAATTGTAAGATCCTTAAGGATAGCGATCGCCTCATCATATCTCTCTAAACGTGATAAAACCATTGCCTTCTTGAAAAGGATCTCATCTCTGTGGTTTTCATAGATCTTTTTGGATTTCATCACATCGGCCAGGGAAAGAGCCTTCTGTAAAGAATCGATTTCCATGTAACTATCCAGAAGAGCCCGATCCATCCGGTAGGATTGTTCAGGCAGATCCTTAATTCTTGGGGTTTTCTCCAACAGGAGAATCGCCTTTGAATATTGCTTCATTTCGAAATATAACTCAGTGAGCCTTAAGATTAGCTCCATCCGTTTTATCTCTGTTTTGGCCGATTTATACGCTTTTTCCAGCAAAAGAATTGCCTGAGAGCTTCCTCCCCGCTTAATGGCAATACTTACCAATAGAAGGCTGACTTCCTGCTCAGCATCCAAAGCGGGATATTTCTGCAGAATCATATCGATAATCTCTTCTGCCTTATTGAGATTACCATCTTCGATATATGCTTTGGCCAAATAAAGGTATGACTGTGGAATAAATGGGCTGGCGGGAAAATTCTGCTGCAGTTCATTGAGGCGGCGAATAGCTTTGATCATGTCTTTTTTATAATAGTAAGCCCTTGCCATCAAAAAAAGAGCATCATCATGCCATTTCTTTTTTTTATTATAAGTTTCCAATACCTTGATGGATTTCTCTATTGCCTTCTCATATTTTGTAGCGATTTCGGTGGAAGGAGCAAGCAGACTGTCCGGAAATTTTCGCATCTCCTTCTTATGCGCATCATTTGCTTCCTTAAAGGCCACTTCTGCATTATAAAAAGTATTCAGGTAAGCAGTACAATCAATCAGAATCAAAGCTGAAAGAAATATCCATCTGGAAAATCGGTACATATCTTTTAAGCGATTCATAATAAATGTTTTGAAATAAATATGCTATAAAATATATCCGGTTATCTCTGCAGAAGAAATTTTACCCACAGCAAAGTATGCAGGTTGAAAAACTCTCAACTTAGCTCTAACAATTTATCTATTAACGAAGTATTTTTAAGAGCAATGAAAATCAATCAGGTTATTTTTCTTTTTTCGTTATGTTTATGGTTGCCAGGCTCAGGCTTTGGTGCAGATTCCGGGACAATTGATACCACAGCTATCACCAGTCTCCAGAATGATACTTCCGTAATCAGTATAGATTCTATAGATACAAAGCCACAACCGCTCAGCCATCCATCAAAACCACAGATAGACAGCACCATTTCAGATTCGATTAAAAGGGCAAAACTGCGCGAATCTCTTCTGGAACAGGAAAAGCGGCGTTCAATGCAGCATCTTCACCAGAATATTGATCAGCTTCTGTACGACCCTTCCAATCTCAGCTCATCGATACTTTTTCTTTCCGATGGTACCAGCCCCTCGGAACTGCTCCGCTCTCATCCCCTGGTTACTACTGCACGCTACGGACTTTCTACATCGATAAACCGTTACATGATTTTTGGAGCAGTAGCTCCGGTAAATAGAGTTTACACCGGCAACCTGCTCTATAACCACATCACCAGCAGCACAATAAAGGGAACGGATCAGGTTTCTTCAGTAGATCTCTCTGATATTTATTTTACAGATTTCGGTGCATTAGCTTACCATTACAACCCGGATAGAATCATCTCCCCTGAAGCGCTCATATTTTGGGAAAATGGAGTTTTTAACGAAAGACTGCTTCAGGTAAGCATTTCCCGCCCCATCTCCAGAAACCTTATAATTAATGCCTTTACCAACTATCGATACTTTAAAGAAGGCGTATTCTCCCAGTCTGCAGATATCAGCTCCTTTTATGGCAACCTTGGTGACACCGCCTACCTGGCCGATAAGGGCTATAATCCCCTGACCGATGAATTTATGGCTGGAGCAAGCTTCTCATGGATTGGAGACAATCAGTCAAAGCTGCATTTGAAAATGACTTACGGAGATCTTAAACACGAGATAAGTGAAAACAAATCAGCACTACTCAGAGAAGATCTTATTCATGCAGAATACAAAAGGTACCCTTTTCAACTTAATACCAATACCTCCTGGAAAATCAATAAACGCTTCTTTGCAGACTTTGAAGGAATGTTCAGAGAAGAACCTGCAGTCCGGATAACAGGGGATTCAGTAGAAAACAGGATTCTGCCTAAACGCCAGGATGCCAGGGATCGTGAACTCGATCTTGCAATACGCACAGGGGTCGAACTGCAACGAAAAGACTCCCTGGGAATAAGTTATAATTTAAACCGCACCGGCTATATTCTTTTTGATCAATCAGAGGTATTGAGTTGGCTGCATCGTCCGGAAGCCTGCTACAACCATCATTTTAATTTATGGAATTTTCAGGGATTGGTGCGGGCAACCGCAGGCTTGACACATTACACTCTGGAAGATACCAGTGAAATCGTACCGGTGTGGAATGTCGGAGTATCTGCTCAAAAAAAGAATCAGCGATATAGTATCTATTTAGAACTGGACAATATTCCTTTTATAGTAGATTATGATTCACTCTGGTTTAATCAGGTTCTACTTGACTCATATTACAAAGCCGGTGCCCAGGCTTACTGGAAGTGGAACAGAGCAGATCTTCTTGTGGGATATCAACTGGTTTATGGCCCGGATTCTACAACTGTAAGCAAATCCTGGCCCTGCGGAATCGCACCCTATCAGCAGCCTGTCTCCTCCTTTATCATAGCTCCATCACTTGGCAGATGGCACGGATTTGCTTTCAAATCCAGTATTAACATCTCTGACAACAGGCCATACTTAAAGATTCACAGCATACTCTCTTTCACGGCTCACCCGGTGAACACCCAGGAATATATCGATGCAGCCCTGACATTTGATTACTGGAGTGAACGGGACAGGATCTCATATGCCGGTTTCACAGACTGGAACGCCCCCATCTACAATCTGGGACTCGAAGCTTCGGCGCATATCCGTTCTTTCAGACTCTTTTATAAAGTGGATAATATTCTTAACAGACGTTTTGCCTATCTGCCAGGGTATTATTCTCCAGGAATAACTTTCCGATGGGGATTCAACTGGTTTTTACAGCGCTGAGTTTTCTCTGGAAACCTTGAGTTAACCCAAAGCTTAAAGCTCTGTTTATCCCTGGTTTTTCAATATATATTGAACCTGCTTATCAGGTTAAAAAGGTCAGGAAAAAAATCATCTACAAAGGAACTCCAATGTTAGAAGGGCTTAAACCGTTTTATAACAGTATCTTACGTCCTGCAGCACGCATTCTCTGCAATACAGGGATCCAGCCAAATCATATCACCCTTTTAGGTCTGGCCCTGTTTGGGGCTGCCGGGTGGTTCTGTAGCACCGGAGAGTGGACGACAGCTTTGGTTTTGGTAATATTTGGAGCGCTAATGGATGGTTTAGATGGTGTTCTGGCGCGCGAATCGGATAAAAAAACCATTTTCGGAGCGATTCTTGATTCCAGTTGCGACCGACTTACCGAAATGGTTCTGCTTATGGGTGTTCTGGTCTACTTTCTTAAATCACCACAGGTGAATCAGTTGGGGGTAATCCTCTGTTTTGCCAGTATCTGTGGTTCTGTAATGGTAAGTTACATTAAGGCCAGATGCGAAGGGGCAGGTATCTCCTGTAAAGGCGGCATTTTTCAGCGTCCCGAACGGGTGATCATTCTCTCGATAGGCCTGTTGGCCGGTCCCTCAAAAATGGTATGGATTCTCTGTGCCCTTACCGTTTTTTCCTGGATTACTGTAATTCAACGGATTTTTGAAGCAGCAGACAACAGCAGAAAAGTCCAGCAGGAAAACTGACTGCTGCAGATTACAATTTCCAGACCAGTTAACTAATTACCTTAATACTACGTTATCTTCAGAAAAACACCTCTGAGTTTAAAAATATACAGGTTAAATCGATTTTTTTTGTTGCAATAACGTAAAACATTCCTTAGATTACTACCCATATTATCCTAAGTTGATATCTCAAGCATTTTGGTTTTACCCATTGTTGTTTTAGATAATTAACTTTCTACCAACAGCGAGGGACCTGATTTATATGTACAGGATTGCATTATTAATTGGCATGGCAATCAGTTTAGTATCCGCGCAGATTTACTTTTCTGAAAATTTTGAAGGAAGCACAACAAACTGGACAGTAACTGGTGGTGGTTGGCAATTCGGTACACCAACTGCTGGTCCAGGTGGAGCATTTGAGGGAAAAAGGTGCGCAGGTACCATACTATATGGAAATTATGAAAGCTTTGCCAATTATGTTTTAACATCTCGATCGATTAAATTACCTAACCTACCATTGATTAAGCTTTCCTTTTTTGAGTGGTATCATTTAGAGAGCTGTTGTGATTCTATTTATATGGATATTGAAACCGATTCTTCTGGTAACTGGACTACACTTTTATCCAATGGCGGTTCTATAACATCTTGGTCTCGTCGCGATATAGATCTTAGTCAATATGCAGATTCCACTATCCGAATTCGCTTCCGCCTTACCTCAAATTATAGTGGACAATATCAGGGGTGGTATATAGACCAAATTAACATATATACTCCAGATTACAAGACCTTAACCATTCAAATATCTGGAAGTGGTACTACCACTCCTTCGGAAGGAAGCACTCTTATAGAAAGAAGAATACCTACTCCCATTATGGCCACTCCCAGTACCGATTACCGTTTTAAAAACTGGACAATAATAAGTGAAAATGCCACTATTTCCGATATCAATGCTGTAAATGCCGCTGTTACAATTACCGAAGATGCCACCATTCAGGCTAACTTCATAGCAGGGACGGTCTATCCCATCACATCCACTGAAAGTACATATAACTTCACTACCCACTACTACGAAATACAGCCATCAAATGGAGTGCGGTTCAT
The DNA here is from genome assembly GCA_964411655.1 of uncultured Fibrobacter sp. Classification (GTDB taxonomy): domain Bacteria; phylum Fibrobacterota; class Chitinivibrionia; order Chitinivibrionales; family Chitinispirillaceae; genus JAAYPC01. The sequence goes on along the minus strand of CAYPMS010000023.1, from coordinate 17,058 downwards.
ATTCACCGCTCCAGAAGCGGGCTCCTATTCCATTATGGTTTCTAATTATCAGATTGTATATAAATACCTTTATTATTGCGGCACATCGGGTTTTTCTTCACAAGTCAACTATGTTTACGGTAATTCAACAATCTATTATAATTTCAATGCTTCTGCTGCAGGTGAAACACACTATTTTATAGTTTCTCCAGCTTCCAATTCATATGACAGAGATTTTTTTATTATCTATTACGGGGCTTATGAGCTCACTCTGACTTCCAGAGGCAATGGTACTGTCAGTCCGGCATCTGCCATACTCAGAGCCGGCTAGTCACAATCAATTAGTGCCGCTCCCAGTACCGGTTACCGTTTCGATAATTGGACCGTTGTGGGTGGTACTGCAACGATTGCTTCTCCAACTTCACAGAACACAAGTGTTACCATTTCGACTGATGCCACCATCAGGGCCAATTTCATTCCAGGGACTGTTTATCCTGTCACACTATCCCCATCGACTTTCAATTTCACTGATCATTACTATGAAATATCTCCTTCTAACGGAGTAAAATTGAAATTTACTGCTTCTGTACCCGGTACTTATGCAATAACTCTTGATAGTGCTTACAAGAATTTAACCTATTATGGAAATGACTCAACATTTACCAGTGTATCAGGAACATTATCATACACTACCGCTAAAATTATCTACTCTTTCAGAGCAACAACCAGCAACGAAAGTCATTATTTCTTGGTAAGGCCGTACTCAACATCATACCATACTTCAAATTTTGCGGCACAAATAGTTACACCGGTAAAGCTTAAGATTATGGCTAACGGCAAAGGATCATGTTTCCCTTCAGATTCAATTCTATGCGGGAAAGAAGTAGACACCACGATAACCGCAATACCTAATGGTGGTTACATGTTTTCATCCTGGAACTTAATCTCAGGTAATGTCCAATTTTCTGATACAAGTTCGGCAACAACAATGGTGAGAGTATTAAGCGATTCTGCAGTGATACAAGCGAATTTTGTCATCAACCCTGCAACCCGGCCCAAGATCAACATCTCTGATATAAACATCTCTTCCCATCCTGATATTTGTCTCACTGCAATAGTCACAGATTCTGCCGGCAGAAGTATTTCCGGTTTGGATACCACCAACTTTTCTTTGATGCAAGATAGCATCAATGTTAACTATCAACTAACCCAAGTGTCGGAAGTTGCAGGCATTTCAGTATCACTGGTGATCGATAGAAGCGGTTCAATGAGCACCGAGATGATGAATGATGCTAAAAATGCAGCACTGCAATATGTAAGGACCATGGGACCACTGGACCGAAGCGCAATAATAACTTTTAGTGACTATGCAGAGATAGCTCAAGCGATAACCAGTGATACATCGAGCTTGATTTCTGCTATAAACAGAATAAATACTTATGATATGACAGCATTATTGGACGGAACACTCGAAGGGCTTAAACAACTCTCAAACGAAACGAACACCCGTGCAGTAATAGTGTTTTCGGATGGTTTAGAAAATTATTCCCATGTAGGACAACCCGAGGTAATAAAATATGCCCGCGATAATAATATAACCATTTACAGTATCGGTATTGGGCCATCAGCAGACAGAAGGGTACTGCAAGCATTAGCAGACAGTACAGGCGGTTATTTTACCACTGCACCATCAGCAGCTCAACTGGCACAGATATATGCCCAGATTAAAAGTGATATACAGTCCCAATACATCCTCTGCTACCGCTCCCCGGACCAGGTTTTTAACGGTGACACCCACCAGGTCGTAGTTTCTGTAAATCTCAACAGTCACACCGATAGAGACACTGTATACTGGGATGAAAGTAACCAGCCACCTGTTATCAGCCTAACGACAGAAACCCAGGCGATGCTTACAACCAGCCAGCAACAAAACCAGCCATTAACCATCACAGCCAATGTTACTGATGATGGGGCTATCAGCTCTGTTCGCCTCTTTTACCGTCCCTTAAATCTCTCCTCAGGTGCTTACACTGAGGTTCCAATGCTAATCAGCAGCGGTTCGGTTTATCAGGACTATCCCTGCCGCCAGCGTAATTTATCCGGGAATCGATTTCTATATTCTGGCAACCGATAACTACAACTTTATTGGACGTTCTCCCAATATCCTGGCACCGGAAACTGATCCCTGGGTGATTCCAGTTGGTAATAATGTTCCAACCATCTCTGATCTTCAAACCGTCTGTTTAACCCCGGGGACTAATAATTCGATTTCTGCAAAAATTGATGATGATGGCGGTATACATCTGGCATTACTTTATTACAAAAAACGCAATGAAACTTTCTTTGCAATTGACACCATGACAGAAATCTCCGGACGCTACACCGGAACCATTCCCCAAATCATGGTCACCAGCAATGGTATCGATTACTATATCCGCGCAGTAGCTAATGCCGGAGCGGCTGCACGTTATCCTTCATCCGGTTACGACAGTCTTTTTCTATGCAGTGGTAATTTGACAATAACCGCTCCTGCAAACGCCTCCCTTTCTGAAGGAGAAACATTAAATCTAACAGCATCAGCATCCAATCCGGATGGTACAACTCCTTTAATCTCAGCAATCACCCCCCCAGCCTGGTTGTCTATCTCTGCTAATTCAGATAACACCTACTCTATAACACTAGCTCCGGGATGCAACGATAGCGGAGATTACCAGATTCATCTGATAGCAACCAATTCCATTGATACTGCACATGCATATTTCAATGTCAGGGTTAATGATGTTAATTTCCCTCCGGTATTCGATTCTCTGCCTTTCGAACAAAAAATCGATGAAGCTGTTCCTTATGAACTCACTGTCAGGGTACAGGACTGTGATGGAGAGACTCCGAGCATAAAGATGCTGTCCAGTTTTGCCGGCGCCACATTTACCGATAACCACAATAGTTCCGGAACATTTCGCTGGACACCGGATGCCGATGATTATGGTTATTACATGTACATTTTCGAGGCAACAGATGGTGTCAACGCCCCGGTACGGGACACAATCATTATTCAGGTAATCGATCTGAACGTTTCACGTCCGATACTGACGGTCTCCACTGTTGATACAACCAGTTCCGTAAACCTTCCATTGGTAATAGTTGCCCATGCAACAGATGCTGATGGTACTATTCCAATACTGAAGGTGATTCAACTCCATAAAGATGCCACTTTCACCACTGATATGAATGGCAACGCTGTATTCTCCTGGACTCCCAGAGATACCGGAATTTTCACCTTTAAAATCATTGCCTGCGATCAGGCAGACTCGATGTCTTATGATTCACAATCGGTAACCATCAGAGTCAATAACAATAACGTTACGGGACCCAAATTCGAAAACCATCCTGACGTTACCATACTTCAGAGCGAAAATCTTATTCTTCACTTAAGAGCTACAGACCCTGATGGAACTATACCAGTCCTGCGTTTACTCAGTGCACCTCCGGGCTCACGTATGATCGATAACAGTAATGGGACTGCAATGGTAAGCTGGAGTCCTTCATGTGATATATCCGGAACATTTCTTCTCATAGCAACTGCAACTGATGGGAAATTCAGTGATACCATTGAAATTCCAGTCCATGTCAGAGATGCAAACTGCTCACCGGTCTTTTTCCAGACTGAAGATGTCAATGCTCAATCAGGAGAACGGATAAGTATACGTGTACGTGCATACGATCCGGACAATAATGGTTCAATCCCGACCCTTTCAGTAAACTGCATGCTGCCGGATTATTCTTTTGTCACCCAGAATGATGGCACTGCCTTTTTTAACTGGACTGTCAGCTATACCAGTGGTAACTATCCGGTGACATTCTATGCAACTGATGGTAATTCCACGGATAGCATGAAGATTCTGATATCAATCAATAAAGCAGGTTCACTGAAGATAACCGCTCGTCCTTCAGGTTGCCAGATCTATACTTTCCCTTCTGACTGTTATAAAGGGAAGCTGATAGGTGTAGATTCAACTGTTTATTCCGGAGTACCCGGAACATGCTGGTTTGAATTTCAGGCACCCGGTTTCCGTTCCCAGCGGATAGCTTACAACATCAAGCCAGACACCACTGCCACGTTATCCATAAATCTTAAGCCGGCGATTCCATTGATGGTAATCTCTGCGGATACATTAAAATGTGGTTCTTCAAACCAGATTCTTCAAAATGGAAGCATCTCATTTGCCGATCTTAACAAAGATCATATTCCAGATCTGTCTATAGCAACAACCTCCGGAATCATCTGTTATTATGGCATAAGCAGTACAGTAAATTCTCTTTTCAGCTCAGTTGCGGATACCTTTTTCTCGGGTCTCCTGGAACCATCGCTTCACCACACATTTACTTATTGGAATAACAATGCAAATCTCAGTTGTATTCTTTCCACTAAAACCGGCAAGGTACTGAGGATCAATTTAAAAAACAAAACTGCGGACACTATTATCTCAATAAGCGGTTCCCGGCTTTATCCAACCATATTTGATACAGACGGAGATGGAAAAAAAGATCTTATCGTAGTTAATGCCGGTAAAGGTCTGTTCGTTTATCACAATACAGGAACAGATTCCATTCCGGCGATTGCTTTTGCCAAAGAATGTACAGCTCCAAATGGTTTGTCATTGACTGATCTTAACGGAGCCATCCTGTTATTGGATACTGATATGGATGGCAAAGAAGAGGTGATTGCATTCTCTGAAGGGAAATTGAAGCTATTCAAACCTGACAGTGTATTTTCCACACTTACCTGTATCGAAAACCTCAGTTGTGGAGGCAGGCTGGTAACAGCTGACTCTATGAGCAGTTGCCTGATCGGTTCCACCAGGGGGGTCTCCAGTATTGCGATCCGCAATGGTAATCACATCCTTATTTATCCCACAGTTCTTCAGGGAGATATCACCTTTGATGGGAAAGTGGATATTCATGATATCAGCAAAGCATCACGAAACTGGGAAATGACACCAGACAATCAGTCCTGGAATCCGGTCATAAATGTAAAACTATCAGAATCAGGAACCGAAAAGATCGATATACGGGACGTATCACGTATAAGCAAAAACTGGGAACTCCAGCAATAAAAATTTTACAAAAGTTATCAGATATGAAAAAAGAGTTTATAAGGATTTTAATAGCAGTTTTGTTTCTGCAGGCTTTTTTCAATGCAACCGAAGGGGCTCCAAAGTTGTATGTTGATTTTAGAACAACCAATTCTTCAATAGATTCGCTCCATGCACCGGCAAAAGACAGCATCTTTACTGCTGCTATTTACGTTTCAGACATTGAAAACTTGTATGGATACCAGTTTTGTGTTTTGTTCGATACAACCAGACTCCGGTTTATTTCTGCTTCCAAAGCTACCTCATCTGCAAATAATCTGATGGGTACAGATGATCAGTTCTTTTTTCACAGCAATCTGTCCTTAGACCGAAATAACAAGATTCTGATTGCAGCTTCCCTTTTAGGTCAGATTCCAGGGGTAAGCGGTTCAGGATATCTTGGGGTTATAACATTTCAAAGGCTCACCTCTGACACCACTGCGATTATATTGACAGATCCCATTTTTATCAACCGAATGGATGCAAACATACAAATTAGTTCTCTGTCAAAAGGTCTTCTGCTTCCTCCTGGTTCGATTTCAATTAAACAGAAAAATAAGCATTTGTCCGATTACAGCATTCAGATAAGCAACAGAACGATTAAAATTACATCTCCAGCAGAAACACCTGTACAAGTCCGACTGCTTGACGTTTCTGGGCGAAGTGTATTTGAAAAGAAGAACATTGTTCAGCGTTTTTCATTTAATATTCCACAGGTTTCTTCCGGAGTGTATATGCTTAGTATTGCGAGCCATATCGGTTCTATTGCCTATCCGTTTTTTTTGAAGTAAAACAAACTATTTTATAACCTTTCACGGGTTACTACCCCTTCTGTGAGACATTCAAACATGAATTCAAAGAACATCCCTTTACTGATATTCTTACTGATTATCGGTTCATTTGCACAGACTGAGAGATTTGTCCCTGACAGTACTTCCACAAAAAATCTGTGGAAGATTACAGACAAAACAGAATTATATGTCGGTGCTTCATTTTACTACATCGATCCTTCAGATTCCATAGTCGTATGGCTTGACACATCTGAATCTGATAAGATTGGTGACCTCTATATGATGATTCCTGGATATTCTGATTCAGCAATGTTACTTTTCTCCAATGAAGATGCAGGTAGCAGAATAAATATTACCAATATTCTGGAAGTCCCGATTCCTACTGGAACTGAAATATTTTTCAGATATAAACGCAGAGATGCCGTTTACGATAAGTATACAGGACAAAACAGAAGAGGAATTGATCCGGTTGACCGCATCGCTTATCCGGGTAATCCCGACTTTGCCTCCATGGAATTTGATCTCAGACCCGGTTTTGGGCACCGCTGGGCAGTAGCCGGCAGAGTAATAGATACTTCAGACAATCCTACCGATACTATCATTTTCGGTTTTGAAGATATGATTCATTTCTCCAACCCTACTGATACTCAGGTTATTTCAGACAGGGATTTTAACGATGTAATTTTCAGAGTGACTGGACTACAGCTAAATGTTGAATTATTTCCGGATTCTGTGAGTCTTATCTTGCCTGACACCGTAATAGCAGGAGATACGATTATCTGTAATGCATCTGTTTGGTTTGATTCCTCTGGCCAGAAGCTATTGAAGCATGATCTGGATTCGCTCTTAAGGTGGGACCTGAACGGCAACAGGATCAATCGTGATACTCTGGTTTCAGGCTTAACACCAGATTCTGCCCGATTTTTCCCTGCAACAGCATATAAAGATTTTACCATATGTGTATCATTAATCGATCCGTTGTCAAAAGACACTTTGATCAACTGCAAAAAAGTCACGGTTTTACCTGGAAAACCTGCCCAGCTATCGATCGAGCTCAGGCCAGATACTGCATCTGGAGACTTCAGTCGAAATAAGACGATCCAGATTCCCCGTCTTCTTATCCCTTCAAACAAGTTGAAACAAAGTGTTTTCGCCATTTTCAGGGATAAATTTGGAAATTTCTGCGGATTCTCGCAATCTACCGTATGGGATACTACCACTGATGTGCTGATACCTGGACTTACCCCTGGATGTGTATCGGTTTCCAATGGTAATCTGTCATTGGGAGAGGGCATAACCGAAAAGATTAAAAGCGGCAATATCCTGGTAACAGCAACAGATATCTTTTCAGGAGACACTCTCAGAGATTCTATTCTGGTAAATGTGCCGGCCTCTGATTATGATTCATTACGAGTAGTAAAATCAACAGATACCGGTTTTACCCCTATTTCTTTTTTGGAATTATCTACTGACAGTTGTGCAACTCTCTGGTCGCAGGGTAGAAGATCAGATAATAAAAAATGGGTATTATTGAAAACAAACTGGACTTCTCCAAAATGGAGACTGAATTATAGCTCAGCCTATTCCGATATTGAATTCTGCCCCAATGACACAGGAGATGGCTATCTGGAAATTCAATATGAAGGCTATATCAGTTCACAGTTGCCAGTCAAAGCTACACCAGGAGCACCAGCCAGAGCAAGTATCTACACTGGCTCTGCAGTTTTACCGGCAGATACTTCTGCATCAGCCGGTAAAACCATGGATCTTTCCCTCAGAATTTTTGATAAAAACAACGTCTGGTTGAGAAACGTTAAAGTCGATTCCATTTTATGGGTTCTTCAGGACACCGCTGCCGCTTCCCACTCATCGGCTCTTCTAAACAGAAACAGAGGAGAAAATGTCATATTAAGCCTGTTAAGGGCATATCGAACCGTACGAGTAAAAGCCTCTTATGGTTTATTCATTGATTCTGCTAATATTGCTATTCTGCCTGGAAGCCCTGCTAAGGTAGTAATAGAGTCTCATGCTGACTGGCGAAGAAGTCTTACCAGTCCAGCAGAAATAGATACCATTGAAATACCGGATAACGCAGTCTCCGCAACTGTATATGCCATCATCAGAGACTCAATGGGAAATTATATCGATTCATTGCGCCAGGGCAGTTGGAAAACATTAGACACTAACACCAACATACAGCCGGGAGCACATCCCTGTATCGGCGTAATAACTAAAAATCTGCAGGTAAAAAGTGGTTTTTCATCAATAGTGGTTACCTGCAGTTCATTCTCCGACACTGCTTTTATTAAGTTAATTCCCTACCACTTCACTGCAGTAAGAATTACCGATAAGGCTTATAATCCGTTAAACAGCCTGATCATGTCAACAAACGATGATACGGTTCTTTTCGCTCAGGGACTCCGTTCTGATACTGCTCTGTGGCGTGAGGTCGCTGTTAACTGGTTGAAAACCGATACGCTGGTTGTCGACCCACAATGTCCCAGCGGTTCATCATCCTACAGTTTTTCTCCGGTTAAGCCTGGTAATGGTATCATTCATATAGTTTATCCTTCAGATGAAGCTTTGCAGGACACTATTTCTGTAAACTTTACCCGTGGTGAACCGGTCAGGGCAGAGTTTCATCTGTTGACTCCACCCGAAAAACTAACCGCAGGAGATACCATTACCGCCCTGGTTACTATTCTAAATAAAGACGGGTTAGTTCCTGGTGAGTATTGCTTCAGCCAGAGTCTGCCATCCGGTCAGGTGTATTATTCAGATCTTCTGGGATATGGAGGCCGCTCATTTATACCGGTAATTTCATCAGACAATCATAAAGCTAATATAAACAAGGCCGGAATTAGAAGCTCCGGGCTAAACCAGTGTTTCATGGAAGGCAGGGACACCGTAAAGATAATCTTGTACTACGCGCCTTTCGATAGAGACAGCCTTCACATAATTCAACTTCAGTTTGGAAACATCACTGCAAACAGCAACCCATTCCGCATCAGGCCATCTGCCCTGCACTCATTGTCACTGGCACATACCTGCAAATGCTGCAGCGATTCACTGGTCCTGCGTTACCCCGATGACCATGCTCTTATCTATTCCATAGGATACGACAGGTACGGTAATATGCGGGGTGGAGAACTCAGTTATTGGCATACCACAGGTACTTTACATCAGTGTGACACAATAAATGCAGCTACCAGGATTATTTACGGAGCCGATTCCTCAATCGTATCCGATGATGAATCCGGCAGCCTGATAGCTGTTTCTCAGGAAAACCAATTGATTTCAGATACATTACAGGTGGTGATAATCGGCCCCCTGGCAAAACCCATAGATGCAATTACCAGAGACATGGATGGGAACGGAATCCTGGACAGGATAGAAATGCGATTTGACATGCCAATCTACATCAACAGCAGCCAAATTCTTTCTCTTTTTTCCATTGGGTACAACAGATACAACTTCAATATTGACAGTCTGGTCATATCACCTGACAGCACCAATCTTACTCTGTTTCTGCATGAAACTGCCGGTTATAAGACTCTGCAGACAGACTGGACACCGTTAATAACATTTCACAACTTCAATTTCGCTCTGGGAGGTGCTGTCGATTCATTCGAAATAGAGCCACGGGATGGAGCAGGACCAGTTATCAAATCAGTAATCAAAGAGATTCAAAGCAGTGATCGCAAAAGTGATTTGGTAACTGTTACTTTCAGCGAAGAGGTAACCGGTCCGCAGGGAAACCAGTTTTCGCATCTGAAAATGCCGGAAGATGTTTTCAGAGTATTTATCAATTCCACTGGTACAACTTTAACCCAGGTGCAGTTTTTAAAAGGCATCAGGAACTTCAATGCTCCTATAAACCCTGATTCTGTCACTTTCAACACATCTAATGGAAATGACCTCACAGAACGTTACTACTTCGATATCAGAACCGATGATAAAGCCTATCTTATCGAGGACCTCTTTGGAAACAGCCCCTCTGTTTATAACCGTAAAGTTCAGGTGGAAGTACGTGGCAGTGTAAAAACAGAACTGCTGATAGCACCCAATCCTTCAAGGGCCTCTCTGATTCACGAAAGGCCTGGTGAATTTCACCTCAGACATAATCCGAATGCTATCAACTGGGTGTCAAAAGAAATGGCGGGTGTGGCAATAGTCTTTCAGATCCAATTGGATGAACTAAAGACTCCGGTAATCGGCGGACAGATGGTGATTCTGGATATGATGGGCAATAAGGTTATTGCTGATCCTGAAACAGACTACAAATGGTTTAATCTGTTTAACAAAGATGCTGTAGTCTCAAACCAGAAACACATTAATATTATACCTGACAATTGGGATACAAACGGTGCGGTTCATGAATTTGTAGTCTACTGGAATGGATTCACAAAGGATGGCAAAAAGGCTGCTCCGGGTGTTTATCGGGCAATACTCAAGCTTTTTACTAAATCAGGAAAAGAAGAAAAAGTAACTACATATGTAGGGAAAATAGGAATAAGACCATGAAAGCAGGACTGATAGGTTTAATCTTTTGCAAAACAGTATTGTGTGCAACTCTCCTGAATAATCCTTTCAGGATCAGTGAAGCAGTTTTTGATCAGGTAAATCTTACTTTTAAGATTTCCTGGTGCATTGATACTGCTGCCCTGAAAAATGGAATTTCAGGAGGAATCACCGCCAGTTATCATCAATCAGTGCGTCCGGAGTCCTATTTTCTGCCAACGAAACCATGCGGAGATACGATTCTTCACATCTACGATCTGAAATTCGATACCACATACCACATCGGATTCTGGGCTAAGCACCAGGAAAACCTGCTGCAGCCAGAAAGTCTGTCTTCCAGAACAGTCAGTGTATACTCCCTGATTAAACAACCGGTTTCGTTTTTCCACCCTGCAAAATCTACAGACACAGTGAAGGCACTTAAGGGAAAAGTAGTACTGTGGAAGGAGAAGGATTATTTGCAGGGGATTCCTCCTCATGAAGATACGGTGTACTATTATCGGCCGGATGCCAGCAAAATGAAAGGTTTTGTACAGGTAGGAACCGGTATCAGATTTGGAAATCCTGAACCATCTCTTCCCTTCTTCATTGCCCTTTCTATAGACAGCATTCCATCTTACTGTAAAACAGAACAGGTACTTATTTATCGTGACTCTCTTGGTTTTTTCATCCCTGAACGCAACTGCCATCCCGACATTTCAGGCAAGTTTGTAATGATGAAAACCGACAAGATGAAATTTCCCCTGATAGTTATGATTGATACAGTTGCGCCTACACATAAGCTGGTATCAAAAGTCCTTCCTGTTATTGATTCTACTCAGGTAAATGATACAGTAGAGATAAGTGATAACTCATCAAATGTTTCCTGGTCTTTTTACTGTATGCCAGGAGCTGAACTTCCATCGAAACCGGTCAGCTCGGGAATAATTCAAGGCACATCCTCAAAGATTCCCTGCAGAATACCCTCCAGTGGAGCACAGGCTAATGGGATCAGGGCATTGCTGATAGTTTCGGATGGCTGTTTCACTGATACCATTAACCTGTCCAAATCAGGCATTCGATTCAATTCCGATCCATTTACCACTGAATCAAAAATGATCATGCCGCTTTTAACCACTGCGATTCTTGACAATCCAAGCGCTTCCATCTGTTGGAAGTCGCTCTTTGGAAAACAGAAAGCATATGACAAATCAGAATTCAGGATATTCCGCTGGACTTCAGAGCCCGGTCAGACACCCCAGAGCAACCGATGGGTGGAGTATGAGCCGAAATACGAGAACCTCTTTCAGATCAGACCTGGAGACCTTTTCTGGATTATCTGTGACAGATCTCAAACAATCGATCTTGGCAGAGGAACTACAGTTCCGCTTGACAATCCGCACGAACTGTTTCTTCCACCGAAAAACTGGACCGATTTCTCTAATCCCTATGGTTTTGACATAAAATTATCGGATGTTTTCGGTTCATCATCTCCAGATGCCAGAAGTGTGCATATTTATTCATGGAAAGCTCAAGCTGCACAGAAAACCTACTCGGCATCTCTGATGTATAGCGTTGCAATTTCTGATAAAGCACAGGATACTATAAAGGCTCAGAGGAATGGTTACACTGTTTACAATCCCTTCGATACTGCCATTACGCTCAGGTTTCCTCCCTACCCTTACGGATTTTTCAGGAATAATCTGTCAAAAACCAGAGCAAATAGTTTCAGCGTCAAAGTAGCGCTTCGGTCCGGAAAAGATACTCTTGGCTCAGTTTACTGCTGCGGTCACACATTCAGTCAGGATACAATAGTGTGCCCACCACCACCTTCCTTTAACAACACCGCTATATCCATAGAAAACGGTAATCACCATTTTGGTATCATCTCCTATCCACTGCACAATGCCACAGTTTCAGCTTATGAAATAGATGTTAACAGCGATGGAGAAAATCGGCAACTTTCTTTGTCCGCGGCTTTTACAGGCAACAATATTTCTGACAGGAAAATGAAGATCGTGTGTGATAATCAGACTGTCACAGCTTCCAGCAATGCTCATTTGGATGTTTTAAAAGGCCGAAGAATCACTATTTACATTGGCAAATCATCAGAGATTGATAATTTCCGGAACCCGACAGTGATTGCTCCGGTTTTAAAACCATCTATCAGGCACTATTACAAAAACAAAGTTCTGAACCTGAAGATGGATAATGTTTATCAGTGTCAATGTGTTCTGGAATTGTACGATTTACAGGGAAAAATGATGTTCCGGAAAAGATGGAGTCCGGGACGAAATCATGATTATTATTCAATACCGGTTACTGCCTCAGGCACCTATTTGCTGATAGTCAGTTTTATTTCGGACAAGTTCAATAATCACTCCATTATTCAACATGTTTCTTGCATGTAACAGGATAAATACTCATGAAAAAAGGTAAATTCATTCAAATACTTTTATGGTTGTTTCTGGTTCATTTTTATGCTAATGGTCAGGATGAAGCTGCAGTAGTGGTTCCGGATTCAAATCTGCAACTGCTTAATCTGACTTACAACATTAAAGACGACAAAGGTGATACAACACTGTTTTTTAATTTCTTCTTTGCCAAAAAATGTCAGTTTTATACAATCGGTAAGGATGAAAAAACGATAATCATCTCTTTTTTAAATGCAAAGCTGGGCGGAGGATTTATTGTTGAAGACACTGTTTTGCAGATAAATAAAGGTCCGGTAATTTCATTGCAGCTCAGACAGCATATCGAAGATAAAAACAAGGAAGTCAGGGGGCTAAAACCGGAATATTACTATGTTACCGATGTCGTGTTAAAGTGCAGCAGAATTCCTTTGAATGAAAACGTTTTAAAGTTAAACGAAAAAGATGACATGGTTTCCATGTCTTTGCCATGGCCAAAATCACAATCTGAGCGTGATGCATTATACAGCCGCCCACCCAAGCAGAAACGTAAGGGCCTGATAGCAGCTCTGGCAGGAATAGGGGCCGCAGGATTAGCAGGAGGAACCGTTCTTTTATTCACGCTTTTATCCGAAAATGAAGATCCCAATGCGCCGCTACAGGTAAACCTGCCCGTACATCCGAATAATCCATAAATTTGGGTTTTCAGATTTGCAATTTCGGATTTTCTGATTTAAAATCCAGTGCTTCGATGTTAATGATCTCCAATTCCGGGCCCAACTGTTAAGAGGGTTTCTTTGTTTTAGATTAAGGAATTAAGATCTTTGACTAAATTACTGGAGTTCAAGAACAGTCCTTCCTCACAAGTTGACTTCTCGGATTCAGAGCGGCTTTGGATTGAATAGGTTAGCGGATATTCTGAGACAACGAGACGGTATATGTTTATTATCCATAACATACACTCATAGTACGTACTGTCCTGATATTGCCTTTTACTGCCGAAAACGCTGTTTCCCAATGCAGCCTGAACCAAAAAGGCTACCCTTGATTTCAGCATGGTGATCTTGCCCAAAGCATTAATTTTAATTTATTGAAACAGTACAATTAAGATGAAAAACTAAATTTATGTAAACAACCTCCTGGTGTCAACTATCCCGAACCCGAATCTGCAAAGGAAGTACTGAAAACTATAAGTTACAGACATATTTCCAGCGAATTTTCATCTTTGCTACAATGAAATATTGAATTACTTTATCATTATCAGCTCAAAAACAGCATGATTTTGTCATGCCCTCATGACCTGATTCATCAGCTTTTGTTCATTTGGAATGAAATTCTTAGCTTTTAAAGAACAGAGGCCCTGAATTATTTGTTTAATTCCAGATTTTTCAGCGTTAATCTTACAGGAGGATACATGCCGGAACGCTTGATAATTATCGGTTCGGGACCAGCAGGTTTAACAGCAGCAATCTACGCAGCCAGAGCCAATATGGCCCCCCTGCTTTTTGAAGGATTTCAGGAAGGTGGTATTCCCGGTGGCCAGTTAATGATTACCAATATAGTGGAAAATTTCCCAGGTTTTCCCGAAGGTATACATGGCCAGCAGCTTATGGCTAATATGCGTCAGCAGGCTATCAACCATGGAACCAGAATGATTATGGAAGATGTTCTTGATGTGAACCTCCAGTCATTCCCTTTCACAGTGACAACCATGAGCGAAGAGACTTACTCTGCAGAATCACTGATCATTGCATCAGGTGCCACAGCGCGTCGTCTTCCACTGGACTCGGAGAGAAAATTCTGGGGAAGAGGAATCTCTGCATGCGCTGTCTGTGACGGTGCACTTCCGGCATTCAGAAATAAGGAACTGGCAGTGATTGGTGGTGGTGATACAGCATTAGAGGAAGCGCTGCATCTTACCCAGTTTGGATCAAAAGTCTTTATCATACACCGAAGAGATGAGCTTCGGGCCAGTAAAGTAATGCAGAAAAGGGTCCTTACTCACCCCAAAATACAAATATTATGGAATAAAGTGGTGGAAGAATTTATAGGTGATGAACAGTTATCCGGTCTGAAGCTTCGGGACACAGTCACCAACGAGTTTACTGAAATTACGGTAGCAGGTGCTTTTGAAGCAATCGGCCATGTTCCAAACACCAATTTCCTTAAGGGGCAGTTAGAGACCGATGATTTAGGATATGTGAAAACATTACCCGGTTCTACAAGGACAAATATCGAAGGGGTTTTTTCTGCTGGCGATGTTCAGGATCACAAATTCCGCCAGGCAATAACCGCTGCAGGCAGCGGCTGTATGGCTGCAATTGAAGCAGAAAGATGGCTTCAGGAGCGGGAAGGAATCTAATATCGGTAAAGCAATACTATACTTTTTTAAAGGTAGTATTGCGAACCACCAGCAATCCTTCAATTTCAAAGGGGATTAGCCGTTTTGCTGCCATGTCCGAAGATGGATTCAATACATGAGCAAGCATAAGCTGCACAAGCCCCTGAATATTGAAATTGTATGATGTAAGACCATTTCGAAAGGCAAGGAAGGTATCATCAAAACCAACCAGAGCTATTTTTTTATCCAAATTCTTTTTTATGAAATCAATGGCCATCGTAGCCATGAAGTCGTTAGCGCAAACCCAGGCGGTAACATTGGACATGGATGCCGCTTTCTTAAAAAGCCTCTCCATATAAGACTGTATCACTTCATTTACTATTTGCCTGTTAAATTTATCCTTGATAGAATTTAAGACCCTGATCACCGTTGAAGGCATCCGGGCATCAGACATCAGTGAGGTTATGGCAGGAAAATAGTGCTCAGCGCCTTTTACCTGATCCCATAATTCATTATAAAATCCGTATTTTTCCATAGTGCAGGGATACACCCGGGCTCCATTTCCGTATCGGTTATAAATTTCCTGAAGCCCACAGAGCCTGGCTTTTGACCAGTCAGATCTGTGCAGATAAGAGATGTAGGCGATATTGGTGTGCCCCAGCTCCAACAGGTAGGAAGCGACATTGCGCGCTGCATTTGATCCGGTAGCCAGTGAAAAAAGCTTTACCCCCTGATTCCGTTCTACCACATCTGACAGACGCAACTGAGAACCTTCCTGCAATACTGCCACAGGTTTTTTAAAAGGCTCAAGTTGATTAAGTACATCCCTGTAAAGCTCGTTGGGGCTCTCTGCCCACATCAGGTATCCCAGTACCGAACCATCTTCCTTTATTTTTGCAGATACATTCCCATCCTGATCGATAAATCTCAGAGGACCGTCACTTGCAGTGTACTTAAGAATACGCAGATTTACTTTCATACGTGAACAGAGATTTTCACACTCCCTCAAGAACTCCTCTCCCCATGGAGTCCTGGATTGCATCTCCACCTGAGGGTTCACCCAACCTATCAATACCACTGAAGAGTGGTTTTTATTGGGTGTAAATAACACTGTCCTGTATGTTCTATGCTCAGGAGTTATCATTCCTTCGCTTACCAGGCAGTCTAAAGCCTTGCGCAAAGTCTGATAGCTGACTCCGTAATGCATTCTCATTTCTTTTAAGGATGGCATAAGGGCGCCACTTATAAAGAGACCACTGAGAATATCTTTGTGAATGCGGTCCCTTAACCCCATCCATCCGTTTCGCATCAGGGTCGCTGGTTCTTCTGAGATCTTTTTTACTCTGGTGCCACTGCCCTGAATTACTTCAAGTATGTCCTCTTCTGCCAGCAGATTAACTGCTTTCCACATGGGGACCGAACTCACCCCCGCTGCTGAGGCAAGCTGATTTATACTGGGAAGCATGTCACCTGCAATCCAGGTGTAATTGTCCAGCATACTTCTGAGATATGTAACCGCCTTCTTTACTGCAGGCGTACACTTTTTCTTGTTAATTTGAGAGATCGAACTTGACATAACTAACCCACTTACAGTCCTGTTTCACTTCTTAGTGTATATTCTATTCAAAAGGTTTTCCCATTTTAGGGTTATTTGGTAATATTTATTATACAATTCTTCTAACCCTTATTCAAATTACAACGGGGTTGCAGAAAAGGGTATAAGTATAGATGAGTTCGGTGATCCTATAATTGATCCTCTGAAATCAGAGAAAAAATCATTATGCTTCAGCGCAAGAAAGAGTTGGCGGTTTAATACAAACGGCCGACTAAAGCAGGAACTGCCTGTTCAACTCTGAGAATCCTTTCACCAAGAGACACGACTTCAAAGCCTTGCGAGCAAAAGA
>CAYPMS010000022.1:0-45196 GCA_964411655.1 uncultured Fibrobacter sp. | reverse complement strand
GATCTTGCATCGGGATGCATATGCGCCGCGTTCAACTGCGGATTTTAGGTTTAAAGGAGGAACAATCAGCTTTTGAATAAGAAAGAGAATCTGTTTAACAACAGTTACAAGTGGCGTTGAGGAAGATAGTAACTATCATTTTTATTTTAGGACTGGCTTGATAAGTGGACTCCCGCATGTAGCTACTGGAAACGTTGCTACTGTCTTTTTAAGAAAAGTCGGCTATTAATAAAACATAAATGGAGGGAACTAAGGTCCCCTCCTAACGCTTGCCTCGGGGGGAGATTAAATCAGGCAAGACTTAATTGTGATCATCATAACAGATGAATTTTTATTCTACTATATATAATCCTTTGCTTTTTCTTTCTGATGAACCTGCGTTAACCTTCTTTGAAATAATTCTTCCGGATAGGTCGTGAACCTTTTGTGCAGAAAGCTGACTGTTTTCCAGAGAAACAATTTTTCGTGGTGATTTCTGTGAGAGTCCTCCTTTAGAGATACTTTTCATATTAACATCTGTTACGTTTCCAATGAAACGGTACCAGTTAAGCCGAAACGGTTCACCTGAACCTTTATACACAAGATAAAGATTCTGGACACCAGAACAGTTGGTGATATCGCATGAGAAGGTTTCCCAAGTTGTCCATCCACCGGTACTGCTGATAGCACAAGTACCAATAATAGTTCCATTTTCACTTCCCAGCCTCAGTTCGATAGAACCGCCGTTTGAAGCACTGGCTGCCCGTACTTCAAACTTTTTTGCACCATCACCGAAATCGACTCCAGATACATTTGTATAGTCACCATCTGAAAGACTTGTGAGCATAATTCCGCCTTCACTGCAAACATCGGTTTTGATACCTCTTTGCCGGTCGATGGTTTCAGCCTGTACTGTGTCGAAGGGGTTAAGGTATTTGACCTGTGCTGGACCGTCACTGGTGCATGTGACCTTCTTGATTGAACCATCACTGTTATAAGTAAGCAGATCAACGCTGGCGTTGCGTTTGTAGACTTCATTGGAGAGGCGACGATCATGATAAAATAGATACCACTTGTCTTTAAAACTGATTACTGATGTATGATTGTTGTTGTACCGGTTAATATTCTGATCGTTAAGTGTAGGGTTATCAAAGAGAGTACCTTTATAGGTGAAACCTTCCATAGGGTTCTTGCTTGTGAGGTAATCTATTTTTGAAGCTCCGGTAGTGGCATATGAGAAATAGTAAGTATCATTATACTTGTGCATATAGGCGGCTTCAAAAGATTCCGGAGCATTAATAGTGACTGCGGCTCCGTCTGTAGCTATCATGTTTTCTTTCAGTTTAATAACCCGCAGATTTTGACCGTTTTCTCTGTCGCCTCCCCCGAAATAAAGATATGCCTGTCCATCATCATCAATAAAAGCACATGGATCAAATAACCAGGGGACGTTACAGTTAGGCATACTTCTGTCTACAAGCGCTCTACCTAATGCATCCTGGAAAGGACCCTCAGGCTTATCGGCAACTGCAACACCTATCGAATTCCCTCCATTGGGGAAATAAAGATAAAACTTACCATTTTTATGAATACATGAAGGAGCATATGCATATTCTGCCCATGGAGCATCCCGGGGTACTTTGAATACTTCCCCATGATCTGTCCAGTTAACCAGATCATCTGAAGAGATGAGTGTATAATCAACAATATCATAATTTTCATTGTTGTTGTCATCTCGCGAACAGTAAACATATATCCGGTCGTTATAGACCATTGCACTCGGATCAGCCGTATACTTCTGTGATATGATTGGGTTGTGCGCTACTGCGGAGGAAAAAAGTGAGCAGAATGCAATTAAATAACACAATGAGAGTCTTTTTCGTTTATTATAGAGCATTTTTCTAACTCCGGTTAGCTATAAATATTGTCTGTAACTATAAAGGTCTGGACTCTTTAGGGCTTTGTCATCCATTGTTTCTGTAATTGATCTGATTGGTAATAAATTTAGAAAAAGGGCGGGTATAAAAGTGAACAATTGGAACAGGCCTTTAAAAAAGTCTGGACAGAAATGTCCACATAATTATGGAAAAAGGTTTCGTCAGATTACCTGTTGTATTATGGTATGTGTGCTTTGCCAATTACTTATAACATAATCTGATATTGCATTCTCAGGAATTCTCCAGTCCAATGCAATGCCACCGTTTACTAACCTCTACCAGCACAATACTCTCTGCTTTGCGATAGCGGTGGTATACAAAGACTGTCATCCGGTTTAAAGTTGAGATCTTTTTCTGCAATAATCAAGATATACTTTCGCATGGAAGGAAAAAGAAAATGAAACAAAGGATGAACTCTTCTTCGGTAAAGATGAAAGAGCAGCAGCTTAAGGGTGGGGAAAAGGCCAGGATTTTCATCCATATCCAACCATTTTCTACATTTTATAATTCCACCGCATTGCTTGACAATTGAGCAGCATTCCTCCATCACCGGTTCTCGATGATGAGCATAATAGATATATTTCTGATCCATTAAATCCTGCGGGTTGTGGCCAGAGAGCATCTGAAATCTCTTCTCGGATGTTACAAAATTCGGAACACTGAATACAAGAATTCCTTTCTCACTAAGCTTCTGAAAAAGCTGGTAAAAAAAGAATGCAGGATGAAGCGGGAAATGCTCCATTACTTCATTGAATAAGATCAGGTCAAAGGAGTTATTATCAACAGGTAATGGTTCTTTCATCAGTTCCACTGCAAAGCAATCTATTCCGGTACTATCAAAGCGTTTTTTCCATTCAGGTTCCAATGGATGATAAATAACAGTAGTCGGACAGCCATAAGTAAGATGCAGGTGAGAAGACAAGATCGAGGCTCCAATCTCAAGAACACGGGTAGTGCGATCAACGGGAGGCAAAAAGCTAAGGAGGTTAACGTAGCGGTTCCAGTGCAGCTTTATATATTGATGCCCTTTTTCGTTATGATACTTCTTTATTTCGGAAAAAGACTTCTGCAGAAGTTTTTCTACTTCGATGAAACTTATCATAGTCAGGATTTTACAATTACGGACTGATGTTGTGGTATAATAAAAAAGGACTGCAACATTACATTGCAGTCCTTTTTTGACCAAAGAAAAAGTTACTAATTAAATTATCTCTTTTTAAACTCTTCTTTTAATGTTTTGTAAGTGATGGATTCGATCTTAGGTACGGTAAATGTGGAATCATAGGTTGGTTTGGCATCGGTTTTCCATTTGTTTTCTTTTACCCAAAGCTGAGTAAAAACCTGTTTGGGACATTTTTCTCTGTTGATGGATAAAATGATAGTGTCGCCTCTGAAGTCATAGTTTCCCCAGGAGATAAACTTCCAGTCCTCTTTCATAAATGGAGTTGTCTGGCCCACCATCTCTTCTGAAGATTGAAACTTGCCATCTTTTCCAAAGTTATAGGTCCTGATGCTTTTGGCCTTGAATGGTTGATCTTCAGCCTGAACGATATGAGCATCGATCCAGTTCCCCACTATTGAATTTTTTATTTCAGAAGCTTTTTTCTCATTGTCTAAAAGTATAGGCATGATGGAATCGAGCTTGTCCATTTTTGCCTTTGCCTGAACCAGCCAATTGATGTTTATAAAAGAATCGCAGATGGCCAGGATACTGTCAGCAGTTTTCAGATGAAGTCCTGTGAGGTTAGCTTTTTTTTCAACCAGGTTTTTTTTGAGGTTCTCCAGATAGGGTTTATAGGTTGTCATAGCTTCGGTATACCATTTTTCTGCCTTTTCGATGCCAATGGCCATAGAATCGGTATATTTCCTGATCAGGTTGGAATTATTGGTTTTTTGACCAGTACTGACATTGTACATAGCAATTTTAGCATCGGCAACGACACTGTCCGGAACACCCTTTTCCAGCAGAGCATTTATCCTGGCTTCTACTTCCTCGACCTTCGGACCACTTTTACACCCAATAATGGAGATGGTAGCTATAGAGATGGCTAAAAGAGCAAAAACACTCTTAAAATAACGGTTCATACGTCCTCCCGCTGGTTTATATAAAAATTGCCTGTTTTCAAAAAACAGGATATTCAAACGTTTAATATACATTATCTAAACCCCGTAGTCATTCATATTACATTATTGTAATTTCTAACCCTCTCTCGTTGATTGAGAACGGAATCACTGATGCCTTATCCTTTTCCCGCTTACCTAAATATTCCCTAAGAGCATCTGCCATTTGAAGATCCTGAGAAAGAAAAAGAGCATATCCGCCACCACCGGCTCCTGTAAATTTAACAGCACTCTTGAAAAGAAGAGCACATCTGAGCAATTCGTCACGAAAAGGGTTTTGATTTGTGCTGAAAATGAGACTTCCTGCCCTGTTTCCGGTGTCAATGATGTTTGCCAGACTATGCATATTATTGGTTTCTATTGCTATTCGGGCATCTTTTGCCAATTGTTTCAAATAGTGAAGAGTAATATCTATGGAAGGAATATTAGCACTCATCTTCCGGCTCGCCTCAGTCATGATCTGATCAGAAGGTATAGAAGTACCAGTATAGTAAAGAGTAAAAAGATCAAGATTGGATGATATAAAAGAGGAATCAAGATGGTAGATAAGAGGATCGGGGACTAATCCTGGTTTACTCTCAATTAGCTTTAATCCCCCGATGATTCCTCCAATCTGATCCTGCCATCCTCCACCGGCTTTCAGGCGCTGCTCAAGACCAATTATGGTATGTATCTGATCTTTAAGATCAAACTTTCTGCCTAAAAGCTGGTAAAGGGCTGCCAGAATGGTTGATGCCAGTATCGAAGAGGTTCCTAAGCCCGAGCCCTGAACAATAGGACAAAAGGTGGTTAGCTCTATTCCAAATCCGATCCTTTCCAGAAGATCGTGCAAAGATGGACAGTCCGGATGAAATTTTTTTGAGAATCCCGCTTCAGAAATAACCGATTTATGAAGAGAGAATGCCGATGAGTTGCCAGAAGGATCAAGATTCTGGAAATCAGTGATTATTTCCCGGGAACCTTTATCTACAGAAACCAGAAGAATTCCGGAAAAAGAGGATTTTCGGCAAAAAACCTGGATAGGGGCTCTATTATATAAGTTTGCTGAAAAATTTATAACTGCTCCGCCATTTCGCAGGGTGTATGGAGGCATATCTGTCCAGCCTCCTGCCAGGTCAATTCTTACAGGACATTGTGCCAGAACAGTTTTTTCCATCCCTGGTCCCTGATTTATGAATTTGAAAGGATCTTCAGCCACTTTATCAGAGACACGGAAACACGGTTTGATATCTTCAGACAGATCAGGGGAAAGTTCTTCAAGCAGCCGGTTTCGGTAGAGTTTGAGCAGATAGTTATCAGTGGAATAATAATAGGATTTTAGTTTTTCTATAGCAGTATTACCGGCGAATGCTGCAGTGAAATCATTTATGCTGGTGGTGTTCCACCCTTTACCATCAAGGATCTGTTTCCTCAGAAGAGTGCAGCGAATCTTATTACGCAACTGATCTCTCCCGACAGGATCGGTTTGGCTGTTTATCTGTTCTATGGAGTAACGCTCTGCAGAACGGAAAGTTTCGCTCCACTGTTTACCGGGAACTTTAGTCCAATATCCCGAAAGAAAATCATCGGGACAATTCTTTACAAAGAGTTTGGCATGTGACAGATTCCGGGGACTTTTATCATCCCAGATGTCATCGAATGTCAAATTGTGATCATCAAGCCATTGCTTTAATGGTTTACCGCAGAAAACCATCTGACTGGCCGGTGTGTCAAAAGCAAAGGTGTCTTCGATTCCGGTGACAATCCTGACGCTTCCATTGTCAATGGTACGCTGATCGATGCAGATCCCTTCGGGAATAGTAAAATCACTGCTCCAGTTACTGATTCCTATAAAAAGATTATTACCCAGTGCATTTTCCAGAGTGCAATTCTGAACCGATTCTCCAATTATCAGTTTGTTGTGTCCTACCGGGAGAGAAAATTGATGTGAATTGTAAATAATCAGATCAGGTGTGTCTGGAATCTGCAGTTCCTGGAAATCACGTGCATAAAACAGTTGTAAATCTTTTTCTCGCAGCTCAGTACACGACTGGAAAAAATCGGGTACACTGGACAGAGGCAGAAATGTGGCAGTGCGGGTGATATGAGCTTTAAGATTGAATTTACTGAAAATATCGAAAAACTGTGCAAGCAGCTCTAGGGGAATTCTTGATCTGCGGGATACCTGCGTGCAAAAAGAGGAAAAATCGATACCCAGAAGAGTGGCGGTAATCAGTTCAAGATACAGACTGAAAGAAACTGAACCGGTTTCCAGCAGATCAGAAAAAGTATTTCCATCTGAATTTTTGATTGAAGATGTTTCAATCAATGCTGAAACAAAATGTTTACTGAAGGAAATTATTCCCATGTCCACTGCACATTCACCAGTTCCTTCCAGAAGAGCATTTCCCTGAAGAAATTGCAGATCGGGTTTCTGGAAATAGTTTATTATATTAGACCTGAAGGAATCAAACTTGAAAACGCCATGATTTACAGCTTTAGAAATAGGTGCTCTGACTGCGAACCCACAGATATCACCACGGTTTTCTTCCAGCTCAAAAGTATCAAAATCAGCAATTACATCTGCAGAAATGGCAACGACCTCTCCGCTGTTCCAGGGGTACTTCAAAAACAAGCTTAAATGCAGGTCCAGTACTACCGGAGAAATAATGCTGCTTGAAGGAAGGGGAAGTGGGGTAAAAAGAACTCCTTCTGGTGCATAGAAAGGAATCTGGGAATGCTTTTTTCCTGCATGAATGATCAGAATCGTCTCATCATCGATCCCTGGTCCACGGCTTTGCATATATTTTTTTAAGGCCAGGATAGTTGCTCCACCACTTCCGATATTTCCCGCCGGAGGATCAGCATAAACAAGGAAATTGATCATTGGGGGGTAGAGACCATGGTCGATGCGCTTTTTTATTAGATTACGGTAGATCTCTGCCTGCTTCTCAGAAAAGGTAGTTATGATGCAGGTATTGAATATAGACATGTATGAGCCGATCCTTCCCTGACAGATAAAATATCAGTAAATCAGATTTAAAATAAAATATATCCTAACCTTTATAATAGTAGCTTTGTGTTCTGCTCTCTAAACCAACGGGCAAGATAGAAGGGGAGTAAAAAGTATTCTGGAAGACTTGAATCAGCATTTATTGCAGCAAAATAATAAATTTTCCACCTCTGGTTTTTTTGCCGACTGATTTCTGGGTAATGTAGACACCATTTGGCAACTTTTGTGGGGATTTGCGCAGGTCCTGAAGCTGTTTATGGACCAGTCTGCCTGAAAGATCATATACTGCCATGTTCATTTTTACAGGTGTGTCAGGCATTTCCCATTCTGCATCTCCTTCGATCCAGATAGGTGCAGTGTACGCATATTCACCTTTGGAATTTTCAACTTTTACATAGTAATAAGAATAACTGCTGTTTTCTCTGTCAAGCAATTCAGTCCATCGGACCTTATGATTCATGCAGGAAAGCGATGCAATTATTTTCCCACCGTTAACAATAATCTGTACAGAGGTAATTTTATCGGATATATCGGAAGTATCCGGATCGAATATGTCGACCTTTACCAGACAATGTGAATGTCTGTGCAATATTGAACCCATTATTGAATCGTTAATGGAATAGTAAATTTGAAGATTACTGTTTTCTGTGGAATAAGCCCTGCGTTTCTTTAATGCCTCAAAAAGTTTCTCACGGGTCAGATCTGTGGCCAGAATTGCAGTTCTGGCACTATAGTCCTTTATCCATTCCTTGTGATGGGCGTCAGAACTGGCTGTTGGAGCCACATGCCATCCTTGGTCCAGTGCCCTGATGTAGCAGGGTTCAAAAGTCATTTTACGTCTCACATTAATGATTTCAATCAGATTTATAACTTTATCCAGTTGGGGGGAATAGTTCTGAAAACCATTAAATTCATCATACTTTTCTGTAGGATGATTCCACTGGGCGATGCATGTGCTGTCTTTTTGAAGTAGAGTATAAAAGGAATCACGATCTATATCCCTCCACTCATACCATTGAGAATTTAAAACATTCATATGCCCCCAGGATTTAGTCATTTCAAAGCCGGCTATGGCTACAAAATCTTCGGTTGTATGCTGATTTGCAATGGTTATGGTACTATCGAAAAGAGTTCTGTTTATTGAGGAGTGATCGGTAACTGCCATAAAATCTGCTCCGTATTTGCGAGCCTGAAGGAAAGCTTCTGAAGGGTTTCCTTCCCCGTCTGAAAAAGAGGTGTGTGAATGCAGATCTCCGAAGTAAATATGATAGTTTTGACTGTAAGTAGAAGCGGCAATGGAAAATGCAAGCACCAGTATCCTGAATGCAAAAAGAGTAATTCTTAAATGTGACACACCACTTGACTCAACTTATTCTCTTCCTGGTGTAGGTATGGCGGCAAACCAGTTGTTTGGATCATCAGAAAACTGGTCCAGTTTTTTGCGTGTCAGAGCCATGCCCAATCCATCTGCTTCTTCGGGCCACAATTTGCCATCTTCGTATGCGATCATGTCAACGACCTGATAGGGAACCCTTATTTCAGTATTGTCGGTATTGGGTTTTAAAGGCTCCAGCAGCATGATTGTATCTCCGCTGTTTCTTAATCCTCCAAGTGCAGTATTGAAAATTCTGACTGCTGGCGGGACATTGTAATAAGCTCTGAACTCCTCCACAGAGATGGTATCTGAGCAGATAACCATCAGTTCTCCGCTTTGCAGAGTAACATTCTCAGGAAATATAAAGCTAAAACCCTTTATTTTCCAGGTATTGACCGGATATTCAGGATCAAACAGAGGTACTGGCTGATTGCTGATGTTTTTTATTTCGATATACTCATCGCGACCGTTGAATGCGTTGTACATGATTTCAGTTATCAGGACTCTGCCTATAGCGGGTTGAGAATTGGGACCTCCAAGGGTTGGAGAACTGAAAATAGTGAAACGTTCTTCACCGGCACTGTTAATGTAGCGCCCAAAGGTGAGAGAATTATCAAGTGCCTCGAATGAAAATCCATGAAAATAGCCTCTGACCAATGGATCGATAGTATCTGCAAAAAGATAAATTTCCTCACCATTTTCACTTAAACCGAAAGGTGATGGTATTTTCTGGTCGTTGAACTTTGTTTCATAAAATACCAGGTATCCACCGGCCTTCATTATTGTTCCATCGGGGATGCGGAACTTGTTTGGAGTATCTCTTGAATCGGTCAGGTACCATCCACTGATATCCACCGGAAAGTTATTAGGATTGTATAATTCGATAGCATCTTCATAGGGCGGATCGGTGTGGGGCATTATTTCATTGATAAAGACAGGTCCTGGATCCATGGCTCCGGGAGAGCCATTCTTTTTAAAAGAGAGTCGCCATTGGGAAGCGAGTGAGAAGTTGGTGTTTTCATCTATGGAGATCGGTACCAGAGAATAACCTTTGCCATCTGCAGTAGGGGGCCATGGACTCTGATCATCATATTCAATAGCCAGAAACTCTCTTTCAACACTTAAGTCCATCAGTGCCAGCCGTTCGCCGGAATTTTTCAGATTGCCTGTATATTGATCGTAAGGCTCGAAATTATAGCGTTTTTTAAATTCATTTTTATTAGATGCCAAAACAAGGAATTCTCCCGGCTTAATGGCTGCATCGCTTCTGAACTGATAACTGATACCATTACTGATAGAAACCCTGTTCAGGGAGATTGCTTCCTGACCACGATTATAAAGCTCTATAAACTCTAAAGCATCTGAAAGTGAGTCATCTTCAGAATAAGGATTGTAATTTATTTCAGTTATAATAAGATTTGATAATTCTGCTCTGGTTGGTGTATTTTCCGGAGGGTCAATCAGGGCACAACCGGCTAACAGGGATACGATGGTAAGGGAAGAAATCTTTATATGAGTTAATGTGTTCATAATTCATCCGGAAAGAAATCCTCAAAAAGGGAGGATCTGCTTCTGTTAAACAATCCATCTGTTGAATAACGCGAAAAAACACCTCTTAAACAGGTGGAGAATTTGGAAAAACCGGTCCTCTGCAAATTGAAAGCTCTCACCAGATCAATCATCCATAGTGGTACAAAAGAGGTGTAACACTTCAATTCCAGAATAGCAAAACTGCAGTTGTCATTACCTGATGGCGAATCGCAGGGAATCATGTCTTCTTCCACCGGTAAGGGAGAGTAGGTATTTTGTGCTTTATAGCGTAAATTAATGTCAAAAGTTACCCGTGCGTATTCATCATAGTTGGAGAAGAATGCCTGACGGCGGTACTGTACCAGCACAACTGGCTGAGCATTGTATTTGAAGGCGGTGTGGTAGAAAAGATCCCTGTGCTTGGAGTTTTTCTGATCATCAAGAGGTGGTAGAGGTTCTTTGGTGGCGGAAAAGTATCTGGCGTATTCGGGATCATCGACCTTTGCACGGGTTTTACGCACTATATCACCTATCCGCTGCTTTATTTCGAAAAAATAGGGAAAGTTCGGGTTATCTCCATAGCTTCTGATGCGCATGTTAAAACGTCTTTCTGCTTTCAACATTCTTTTGCGCAGGAAAAGAAAGTCCGGAGTATCAAAGTAAAGGCTGTTTATTTTATAGTATTTGTCAGGTGATAGTGCTGAATATTTATCATACGAGCAATATGGGAGTATGAATTGAATTATCGGTTCTACCATCTGTATAGGGATGGTGTACTTGTATTCAAATCTATCCAATAGAGCAGGTGTTGTGACAGTCGAAACAGCAGGATTTTTTCTGGTTCTGGTTTCCAGCTCGACGTTTGTCATTCAATAATCTCCATGTCTTCCGAGAGGTAATTGCGTATTGGTCTTGCTGAAAGTAATCCTGCATTATCTATAACGTACAGATAATTACGTAATATGCCATGTTTAATCCAGGTCATGTCGATCTGGCTTTTAAGGATGTTTTCCTTGATGTCCAGCAGCACCAGAGGGTCGATCCCTTCAATCTGCAGGAATTTTTTCAGAGATGCTTCAGCATCCACTTCATTAATTCTGGCAGACAAATACCTGTATTGGGCGATAAGCTGATGCAGATCGGCCAGATCTTTTCGGACTTTTTCGTTTAATTCTTCCTTAATCTGCTCATAGTTTTCAGCTTCAGATAGAAGATCTGCCTTGTATTTATTGAGTTGATGGCTGGCCAGGGTCAAATTCGGAATTCGAAAATTGAGCTCAACTGCAAATGCATTATTCAGATTATAACTTTTACCCTGATATTTGCGATTATATTCATCTACCCTGTCACCATTATCATAAAGAAAACTTATGGCATCAAAAAATTTGTGTAACTGCGCTTTTTCCATTTTAAAACGGGATTGGGCCAGATCGGTTCTTGTACGGTAGAGTCTGAGTGAGGCATTATTGGTATCCAGGGAAAAACCTGTGGTTTCAATACGGTTCATGATGGTTTTGATACTGACCAGATCAGAAGTATCAAATCCAATAAAGGAGGTGTCTTTAAGATAAACCTTTGCTCTCTGTTCAAGAACAGTGATGTATTTGTCTATTTCAAGACTGAAAACAGCCTCTTTTGACATGTCTTTTTCTTCTTTAATCAGCTTCTCAAGCTGGAAATCTTTACTGTAGGATAACTTTTCCATCACTTTGATGCGGTCTTCATACAGTGTGAGAAGATCTTTGTAAAGGACCTTGAGTGCCTTCTGTTCCAGCAGGTCGATAATGGTTAAATATCTGTTGTAAATAGCTAAGTTAAGAAGATATTGTCTTTTAGCCTTTTTATTTTCTATTAAAGCTTCGTTGTAAAGGTTTCCGGTTTTTGTTTCCTGAAAACCCCTGGGAGAGACCTTAACGGTGTACCTGAAATCGACATCATTAAATCCGGTGTTTCTTATTTCAAACTCGATATCATCAATGCCGGGAATTCCAGGATAGGACTTTTTAACTGCGGCGTTTTTATCATCCTGCGATTTGACTACCGGATCCTCATATGCAGTTAAAATAAACTGCTTTATTTTAGCCAGCTCTGCTGCTACTGAAGCAGTCGATATTGCTAAAAGTACTACAATAAACCGGATTACTTTCTTCATAATGGCCTCTTCATAGTAGTGAATTGTGAAAGCTTATCCGACCCGTTATCAAAGGTGATCAGTATAGATTTATTACTGAAAGTAATGCCTTCGGGTTTTAATGAATTATAATTTTCGAGAACTTTGAGTTGATTACCCTCTGTTAAAACCCACAGCCGTCCTGAAGCTGCTTCAATATCATTGCTGGAAATAGTAGCATTAGATAAAATGTAAAGGTTTTCATTATCGAAATGAATATCTGAGATCTGGTAGATCAGACCGGAACTGTCATCTTTGAGGTGAAGAAGTTTCCACAGACTGACATTTGCAGCATTGATGATACCTTTTTCGAAGATCGAATTTACATCATTTATCTGTAAGATTGCAGAGCTGTCATTAACCAGTGGCGCTTTAAAGCTGAAAAAAAGACTGTTGTCTTTGAAAGCTATCCCCTCTATATCAGGGGTTCGTCTCACCGGATCAACCTTTATAAGATCTGTCCAGCCAGCTTTGGGACTGGCCTTTTTTGCAGCCTCAGCTAATGCATCAATAAGTTTAATTTCACCTGCAAGAGAGAATACTTCCCCTTTTCTGCTCAGACGAATCAGCCGTTTTCTTTTATCCGGAAGGTTGCCTTTTTTTGTGGGATTCTGAGAGCAGACTATGTAGATGTAGCCATCATTTCCAGCGGTAATCCCTTCCATGTCACTGATTTCTCCCAACCCCCCGATTTGAATTTCCCGGTTTATTACCCCATTGGAATCCATCAGAAAGAGATTGGAAGATTCATCGCTGATAAGACAGTATTTCTGGATATCCGGAAGATATAGCACCCCTGAAGCCTCTAAGCCAACAGAAGGTCTGATATCATTAAACCAGGCGATATTTCGTATTACAGGTAAGGAAGACGGTGTTTGACTGTTGTCTTTACGGGTGGCAGCATGAATGTTAGAGGTAAAACTCAGTAAATTCTTGAGGCTTTTCTTAGGCCGGTCTTCAATGGAGATACGCACTTTCTCTCCAAGAAGGAAATTGTTATCAGGTGGAAGTTTGACAGTTACTTCTCGACCCCACATGAGATAATCCTGGACAGTTCTGAGTCTGATGGGGTATTCCACAATTCGGGTTCCTACACCAATCACTTCTCCCTGAACCGTATTTTTCTTGTCTGTAATTGAATGGACCAGAACTTTCTGTCCCAGAGCAACTGAACTATAAATGTTCTCGTGGATGTATCCCAGAACAAATGACGGAGATTTGGAATGCAAAGTGGCAATGGAATCAAAAGCGGGTACCATTTCGCCTTTTCTGTAATGAATCGCCCCAATGATTCCATCATTTGGTGCAATGATGAACATTTTCTGTTTAAGTTCGTTATATAAGCGGAGCTGGTCCTGATACTGTTTGAGCATCTCTTGCAGGGGGTCCACCCCAAAAGAAATTTGACTACGGAGATTTTCATCTAAAATCTCATTTGATTTATTTATGCGGGAAAGTTCTTTTTTAAGATTCTCGATCCGGATCAGAGTGGGATTGCTGTCACTGCTGCCATAATTTTCTGTACTAATGCTTCGAAGTTGTTTCATTAGTTTACGGTTAATTTCGTATTGAGATTGGAGCTCCTGGAGTTCCGAAAGAATCTCTATGAATCGGGCTTCATTTTCGGTTTTTATCTGCCGGACTTCCGATTTTGACAGGTTTGCCTGAGTCTTGCTGCGGGTCTCCATCTCATTAATAAGGTGGGTATATTCACTTATCTTAAGATCGATTTCCGGGCTTCGCATCTCTATCAATGTATCTCCGGCCTTGACTGATTGTCCCGGAGTTATGCGTATGTCTTTTATTTCTACACCGAACTCAGAATTGATAACCATCTCTTTGGTTTCGGCTATTCCATAAAAGTTGGTGGACTCACGACGAATATTGATGGTCACTATGGTCAGTACAATTACCAGAGAGATGCATACTGTATAAAATATTTTCATAATCTTTGTCTCTATTCCTTAAATTGGGTTATGAAGATGTGGTTCACTCTTTTCCTGTTACAATTCAACAGTTGTTTCCTGCAGAAGTAGATTAACATCTTTAATCGTATCCAATTTGCGGATATCCAAAATGAATTTTTCTTTTGCCTTAGAATCCTTCAACTTTACATGATAAGCATAATCGAGCCTTTCACCCTGAGCCAGTTCTCTTAGACTTATCAGAGCAAAATTCTTACAATGGGTCTTCATGATTTTTTCCAGGTTAATCTGATTTCCTTCTACATTTTCCAGATTAAACCTGAGCATCCCGTCAAAGTGACGTTTCTGACCAAATGGAGAAAAGTATAACACAATAGCAGCTCCACAAAATCCCAAAGTTCCCACAATGGCGATTCCATAACCGAATACTCCGCAGGAGATCCCTGCGGCCACTGCAGCGAACATAAAAATAATGTCTCTGGGGTCTTTAAAAACGGTTCTGAAGCGGATAATTGCCAAAGCTCCAAGAATTCCCAAGCCTCTTACCGGATTATCCCCCATTGCCTGCATTATGGTTCCGGCGACAATGGAAACCAGAATTATTGCCTGAACGAAATTCCGCGAATAGGAAAGTCCGCAATAAGTTTTTTCGTATGTCAGAGCAACCATGGAAGACAGCAGAAAGGATACCATTACAGTATAGATAATACTGATAATCGATGGGTTAGTGGCTGTCGTCTGAAGAGTTAAAAAATCCAACATGTTAGAATTACTCCTTGTTTTATGCGAAAAACTAAGTTACAGTTTAAGGTTACATTTGTGATGCAGAGAAAATGTTCTGATGGCTGATCTAATATTTTTGAGCATTTCAGCTTTCCTTTAAATTTAACCGAACTTCCTTAATCGCTAAAATTGAGTTGCCCAATCTTAACAGCAAAAACAATCTCCCTGACCCTTTTCCGAAGAACTTCCCGATACCCCCTTTTTTTCTGCAAGGTTTTATCAGAAATTGTATTGATAATAGCTCATATCTAAAACCAGATTTCTATACTGACCCTTTCCACAGCAAAGCTATCTGGTTAAGGTAATATAAGTTTAATATTCCACTCACAAATAACCATTCATTAAAAAATAAAACCTTTACTGCATCCACAAATATGATTTCTTATCTAAATGAAAATACCGCATTTTCCAGGTGCACTGGTCTTTGCTTTGACACATTGCGCATCGGTTTTTTATTGATGATGGAAAATCAGTAACTGATTCGCAGGTATATAATATAACCAAATAAATCATTCCCAATTTCAGAAAGATCATATCTATTGGATAACAGAACTCTAATGCCATTAGATGCTAAGAATTTTTATATTGTTCATAATTATTTTTCACCAAAATTTCAGGATAAAATAGCATTATGGATCTCTTTTCAGATTTACCTGCTTTTTTTATCCTGGTGAGCAAAAAGTATTTTGGCCTTCTTACGTTTTTAATTTTTCTGAGCTAACTCATAAGGAATGAGTTTAGAAGTGCATAAAAGATGAAAATTTCCATACTAAGGAGCGGTTCCAGTGGAAACTGCACCCTTATCGAACATGATGGTTGTAGAATCCTAATCGATGCAGGAATGAGTCAGAAAAAGATTAAGGAGGTTCTGGAGGAAGTGGATCTGGATCCGGCCAAAATCTCTGCAATCGTTGTAACCCATCTTCATTCAGATCATTGTAACTATTCTACACTTCAAATCTGCCGAAAGTTTGGCCTGGAGCTTTATGTTCATTGCAAAAATCTCTCGCCATTGCACTCTGTTTTGCAAAAGGATAGAATCAGCGATGATCTGAAAGTCAGGACATTTACCGATCAGGAGTTTAAAATTGGAACACTGGTCCTGAAACCATTTGATATCTCACACGATGCCTATGTGGCCACATCGGGATTTAATGTCTCTCCGGAATCTTCCGATGAAACCTATCTCTCTTATGCGGCTGATCTGGGGGTTTTTCCTGATAACCTTATACATCATTTCCAAAATGCAAAAACAATAGTGTTAGAATCTAATCATGACACCGATCTTTTGTGGAAAAATCCATACAGGCCATATATTCATAAAAAAAGGGTAGCTGGTGAAAAGGGCCACCTTTCAAATCGGCAATCTGCCGATGCTCTGATAAAAATTGCACAGATCTCAACCAGAAAACCCGATAACGTGATTCTCTGTCATCTCAGCAAGGATCATAATTCGCCGCAATTAGCTCTGGATAGTGTGAGTGCAGTGCTCGAGGAGCAGAATATAAAACTGGCGCTTCATGTCGCCAGAAGGGATCAGAGGACTCCGTTTTTTGAGATCGCATAACTTTTTGTAACTATTTTTTGTGGGAAAACCTGTTACCCTCTTTAATAATTGACCATTCTCTGGCTATCGCATCTTCATCGTTTGACCATGATGATACCTTATCGGCAGCCGCCTTAACTTTATCTGAGGCGTTACTCATGGCAATTCCAATACCTGCAGCCTCAAGCATTGGGATGTCATTTTCTGCATCACCAAAAGCAATGGTTTGGGATAGATCTATACCGTGGGCCCGGGCCAGTATTTTAAGACCGGTACCTTTATTTGCCAAAGGATTAAGAAATTCCAGATAATGGTCCCAGGTTCTGCAAATATATATGGAATCTTTCCATAAATTCTTGAAATATGCTTCCTGTTTATCTATTTCAGATGAATCTCCCACAAACAGAATTTTTGATGGTGTACAATCTAAAAACTGATCAAATGTGTCCAGAAAGGTGTATTGAGTAGCGGTTTGTTGATAGTAAAGGTCGATCCATGGTCTGTTTTCAGGTCTTTTTAGGGTATAAAGTTTGTCGTTGATATAATAATTCAAAACGAAATGTTGATCTTGGGCATAATTGAGCAGGAAATTGGCATATCTGGCATCTAAAGGGGCTTCAAAGATCAATTGAGAGCTAAGGTTCTTCCCCTTATACACTACTGCTCCGTTTAAAGTCAGCATGGAAATTTCAAGACCCTCACTGCAATATTTACACATACTGCTTCCCAGCCTTCCAGAAGCAAATGCAATAACAGCGCCACACTCCTGAATCTCTTTAAGGGCCTGTAAATTAGCATTACTGAGTTTTTTATGGGAATCCAAGAGTGTTCCATCAAGGTCAAATGCAAAGAGTCTGGGAACCATAAAACCTGCTTTCTTATATTAAACTGGAATTAACGACTTTTCGGAAAACACTTCTGGCTGATTATCGGATTAATTCGGAAAAAACAGGAACTGATATGGCACTTAACCGGAAAGGAATTCGGATTATTATTTTAGATGCCTCTTTCCAAGTATTTTTTGATTAGAAATTGTTTTGATATTAGTTCATATTTTTTCTGATTGCAAATTTTCAGGAGTTTTCCATAGACAGAAAATATTAAAAATAGTCTATTACCCGCCACCTCAAGAACACTTTGAGTATGAGCTGATTATTACATTATTAAGCGAATGGGCTTTCGAGTATGCAAACTATTCCTTTTTTGAAGAAGGAATTTATGATATTATTTTTAATCGAAGCATCAGAAGTATAGTTCTGCACACCATTTTTCCGGAGGGCATTAATGGAGCTTTTAAAAGATACAATAAAAAATTTCAGCGACGAGGAACTGGTAGATCAGTATTTAAATCACCGGGAAGAGTATACTCCGGAAGCTTTCAGTGTCATAGAAGAAGAGGTTAATTCACGCAATATCGATAAGAATCTGTTGGAGAAAAAACCGGCAGTTGAAATAAAAAGTGGTGTGATGAGTCTGGACAGTGATGATTTTATCCAATTTGAAAACACATTTACCAGAAGCGATTTGATGGCGGCAATTTCCATTCTAAAGGAGCATGGAATATTGTTTTATGCTGACAACCCCACCTCTATTGATTTTATCCCGCTTGAAAGTGAACTCATTAAGAGATTTTCCATTCATGTGCACAAGGAACATGCAGAGAAAGCTCACCAGCTTTTAGATGAACATTTTGAAAAGGTTGGTTCTGATTATATTTCGAGGTATTGCGGAACAAAAGACCAGCTCAAATCGTTTAATTTCCATGACATTCGCATATCGGAAAAAGAAGCCAAAGAGCTGATCGATGTTGGATTCTCCCCGGAAGAAGTCGAGGTTATCACCAGATATGGGCAGCGGCTGCTTACCGAAGTGGATACCATCGAAGAGCAGAGGGTAGTCTTTTTTTATGATTCGGTAGAACCGCTTCTGGAATTACTGCAGAAAAACGCCGAAAAGTTAACCCGGTCTGATCTGCTTGCTGTTTTGGAAATATTGCAGATTTATTGTGATGATCCTCAATTTCCGGAATTCATGGATGAGGCGATAATGACTCTTTTAAGCTTTTTCAACGAGTGATGGTGTACTTCATTTAAGGAAAGTGATAGTTGCTTCTTTTTTAAATGTGGCCAAAGTTGAAAGAGATGTTTCTTTGGTGAAGTGAACTATCAATCCTTTGCCCGGAGAGGTGGTAGCAAAAATGGAAATCGTTTTGCTATTACTCATTTCCCGGAAAGCCTTTGCAAGGGAGTATATCTGAGATAATATGGATTGTTCAGAACTTTGAGTTGTGCGGTATTCCACTCTGAAGGCATCGTTTTCGGTAGTATACACATCGAGTATTTCCCCGAAAGGTTTTACTGCTTTTGATACTGAAAATACTGAACTGCCAAAAATCTCCTCCATCTGCTCCTTTGTCTGTCTCATTTCCCTGTTCATTCCTGCACTGCGGTAAGCATTTACTAATCCAAACCATGCATGCATGTTGTATTTGTTAAATGAAATGGCAATTTTATAGAAATTTATGGCTTTTAAATAATCGTTTCCGCACGTTTTGGCAGAATCCACCCACAGTTGGGATTCATGTTCGGATTTAGAAGAGACATTTTCTCTTGATCGATTTTCTTTATTGGAAGTTCGGGTATTTTCTGCAGTTTTTTTAACGTCTGAGGTATCTGAACCTTTACGGGTAATCAATATCTTATTTTTAATCACATAATGGTTTTGGTTTCTGGAGATTATAAATCCGGCAATAATCAGCACAAAAATCAGAATAAATCCTGTAGCGGGAAAAACAGGGTTGCTTTTTGATTTTTCTGGAATTGGGATATCGGTTCCAATAACCGGCGATGATTTCTTTATATTCTCATGAATAACAGGTTGTTCTTTTTTTCCTTTGGAAACTGCAGGATCCGATTTGATTTGAGAATCGTTCTCAGGTGGGGAAATGGGAAGTGGTTGGATGTTTTTTTCAGGTTGCAGCTCTATTATTGTAAATTTTACTCCCAATTGATGAAGCAGTCTGCTTTGATATTGTAATTCCTGAGCGGATATATTTTTCATTAATATAAAAGGTGGGTTTTCTACCATAGTAAGCGCATTCTGAAGAGAGATTGCGGGGTCATGGGCCAGTTGCCGCGCGATGATCATCTTAGCCCGGTTGTTTTTAAAGGAAGTTACTGTAAGAGTATATTTCATAAGACTTCCATTTTTTCGGGCAAACTATTGAACTGGTTATTAAGCATTAAAGTAATGTGCAGAATCTATCTATATTATAACAATTAAAAAGGTATCTGTTCAAATTTCATATTTCATATACCAGATTCCTGTTTAGAATATTATGATTTGGATTTTGTTTAAGATTTGAGATTTGTAATTTGGAAGTTCCTTCTTATCCGGTAGCTGAACAGTAACTATAATTTTTAGTTTTGCTACTTGACCGCTATATGTGGCAGGATTCATATTATGGATCCTAAAAATAGAGATACCTTTTTGAAAGGAATTGGGCTTAATGTCGAGCGTCAAAAAGAAGAGAAAAGCGAAAAT
This sequence comes from uncultured Fibrobacter sp., assembly GCA_964411655.1. GTDB lineage: Bacteria > Fibrobacterota > Chitinivibrionia > Chitinivibrionales > Chitinispirillaceae > JAAYPC01. Next base: position 25,295 of record CAYPMS010000022.1, on the reverse strand, counting down.
AAACAGACACAAGCGTAAAAAACGTCGTCGTATGAACAGACATAAAAAGAAGTAAGACGCTGCATCATTACTGTACAAAGTATTGTTGTGTCAGTTTCGATATGATTTAAAATCGGAGGTGTAACATTACATCTCCTTTTTTTATTGTTTCTGATCTTTTTCGTTATTCTGCCGAAAAAAGCTTCATAGTTGCACTTGTCAATATTTTGTGCCTTTTAATTCTATTGTCTAAAGAAGTAATTTCACATAATTGTGACCCTTTTTTGGGTATTTCAGAATTTAATTACAAACAACTCTTCAGAAAGACCAGATGGTTTTAAGGGGTATAGTAACCGAAATAACATATCAGAACCTGGATTCCGGCTTTATGGTCGTGCAATTGAGGCCGGATTCAACCAAAGAGCATTATACCTGTGTTGGGGTGATGCCCAATATTGTGGCTGGAGAGTCAGTTTGCTTTCATGGTGAGTGGGAAACCCACAAAAGATTCGGACAGCAGTTTTCTGTAAAAAATTACGAACTGGTAAAGCCTTCTACACTGGAGGGGATCGAATTGCTGTTAGGTTCCGGTCTGATCGCCAGTATCGGTAAGGTTAGATCCAGGTTGATAATAGAGACTTTTGGATTAAAGACACTGGAAATTCTGGATAAAGAACCTCAAAGATTAATGGAAGTTCCGGGGATCGGACGAAAGATGATGGAAAAGATTGCTGAATCCTGGCAACAACACAGTCAGATTCGAAATCTTATGCTCTTTCTCCAGGGATATGGAGTCAGTGTCAATCTTGCACAGAAAATTTTTAAAACATGGGGAGAGAAGGCGCAAACCATAATCAGTGAAAATCCATACGCACTGATTGATGATATCTGGGGTGTAGGGTTTATAAAAGCTGATGCAATTGCTCAGAAGATGGGCTTTTCACACGATTCATTCAAGCGAATCCGCGCAGGTTTGGTTTATGTTCTTCAGGAGGCGGCAAATGATGGTCATTCGTATTTGCCACTTTCTGAACTGGTACGGAAATCTGCAGAACTTCTGGAAGTCAAAGAGGAGTTGGTGATTTTTTCTCTAGATCATGTTATAAAGACCGATGCCTTAATTAAGGATGAAGATTGTATTTATCTGCCTCGCTATTTTCATGCAGAGAAATATATAGCAGAGAACCTGCTATCCAGAAAATCTCTCGCAAATAAGAAGGTAGAGGAAAATGAGTTAGAAAATTGGCTGATAAATTATCAGAAAAAGCATAATTTTCAGGCAGATCCCCTGCAGCTTAAAGCCATAAGGCAGGCCATTTCAAATCCCCTTTTTATTCTTACAGGAGGTCCGGGAACAGGAAAAACTACCATTTTACAGGTCATAGTATCGTTTTTCCGGGAAAAGCACAGTCTTATTGCGTTGGCGGCTCCAACCGGAAGAGCGGCTCAGAGAATGGGAAGTGTTGCTGGATTGACTGCAAAAACTATTCACAGGCTTCTGGAGTTTAAAGGGGGGGCATCGGGATACGATTTCGGAAGAGATGAGAATAATCCAATCGAAGCTGATGTAATAATATTGGATGAGATGTCTATGGTGGATGTTCTGCTAATGCGTAAGTTTATTTCAGCAGTGAAAACGGATACCAGGCTGATTATGGTGGGGGATTTTCATCAGCTGCCCTCTGTGGGACCGGGAAATGTACTCTCTGATCTTATTGATAGTGGATTAATTCCCCATGTGCATCTGAAAACCATTTTCAGACAGGCAGCAGCAAGCAGGATCGTAACTGCGGCACATGAAATAATTACTGGAATAGTTCCATCGTTTCTGAATTCCAGAGATGATAACTGTTTTTTTCTTCAGCAACATGATCCTCAGCAATGTGTAGAGCTTATTGTTGATCTGGTTTCCAGACGACTTCCAGCACGTTACCACTTCAATCCGATAGTTGATATTCAAGTTTTATCACCAATGCATAAAGGATTTTTAGGCACACAGCATTTAAACAAAGTACTGCAAAAAGAACTTAATGGTCAGACCCGTTTTATAAGTCATGGAGAGAGCTGTTTTTTTCTGGGTGATAAAGTAATGCAGATCAGAAATAATTATGATTTTGGTGTTTTCAATGGGGATATAGGCAAAGTAGTTGATATAAACGATGATCAGGGGCTGTGTGTTGATTTTGATGGTAACAGAGTTCAGTACGAAAGCAGGGAACTTGATGAACTGGTAGCAGCTTACTGCATCAGCATTCATAAGAGTCAGGGTTGTGAGTTTAAAGCAGTTATAATTCCGGTGAGTACCCAGCATTATATCATGCTTCAGCGTAATCTCATTTATACTGCCCTTACCAGAGCAAAACAGCTCTGTGTATTTGTGGGATCTTCTCAGGCGCTGGAGATAGCAGTAAGAAACAATGAAGCACTGAAGCGCTACTCAAAGCTTTCTTGCCGCTTACAGTGCGCAGGAGACATATTTTAAAGGAAATCTGTTGCTACTGTTTCCAAGAGACAATTATTTTTTTCAAATATTATTTTTTCTAAGGGCCTGAAGCTTTTACACGAGATACTGGAGTCATAGAGAGGTACTGTTATTTCTATTCGGTACTTGAAAGCCTTATTGTAAGCATTATATTTTTCTTAATATATTTAGGTAAAAGCGCCAGTAGCTCAGTTGGATAGAGCGTCGGCCTCCGGAGCCGAAGGCCACAGGTTCGAATCCTGTCTGGCGTACTGAAAATGAAAATTAAACGCGAAAATACAACTATCCTTATCAAAGGAGGTTATTATTAACTTCCGTACTAAAACCCGCGGTCTTTTTGAGATTGTAGAGCCAGTTCTGGAAGAAGGTGAGGTTTTTGATTCTTCTCTTCTAAAAGAAACAGTAAATTCTCTGATTGCATCCGGCAAACGGAATTTTGCTCTTGATTTGTCCCCTCTTGATTATATCTATTCAGATACGATCAATGCGTTGATGGCATTGAACCGGATCACATTGGATGTGAGTGGGCGGCTGTCACTTCTGGGGCCACAACCTGAGGTCTTACAGATCCTCAAGCGTGCCGGTATTCACAATATTTTGAGGATATTTGATAATGAAACTGAGTTAATCAGAACCTCAGAAGAGATCATTCTCCAAACTTCCAGTTTTCAGCTTGGTGAACTTAAGAATCTGGCACAACAGGAACCTCAATCGGAATTTGATCAGTTACGTTCGGAGATAGGTTCAGCATTCGGTGGTACACCTTCTGATATGCATGAAGATCCGTTGCCTCCACCACCAAAAACTAAAAACCTTTCTTCTTATATGCCAACTCAGCCGCCGGTAGCTGGTCCTATTGCTTCATCTATCGAACAGGAATTTGATGATGCATTTAGCCAGTTTGAATCTGAAGAGAGCGGCATGGATTATAGCGCTGCAACACCAAACCAGTATAATAATCCACAAACAGCTAATTATATTCCGCCACCACCTCCGACAAGAACTGTATTCAATCCGGCAGCCGCACAGTTTCAAAATCGTCAATTTACACCTCAGCCACCGGTTTCTCCTGTGCCACCACCTCGTCCAGTGGTTCCACAGTCTCCGGTCTTTGAATCTCCTCAAATGCCATCAGGGTCTCAGCAGACTGATTTTTCTGGTGTGAGAAATGACCGTTTCCAGCCACCTGTTTCATCTCGTGCACCTCAACCAGCAGCAGATAAAGAATTTGAGGACGAGATTGCAGGAAAGGGCAGGACTTCAAAAATAAAGGTTCAGGATGATTCTTTTGACGAATCTGACGATGAGTTTTTTGAAGAAGGGAAAAAGAAATCCCAGGTACCAATGCTTGTTCTAATATTGGTTTTATTGGCAATTGGTGGAGTAGGTGTTTATTTCGCCTATAACATGTTATCAAGTAAACCGGCAGTTCAGACTCCAGTTTCCACAGCTCCACAACCTCAGCCACCTGCACCACCTGCTTCAGTAGATACCACATCAAAGGTATCTGAGACTCAAGTAAAGGAAGAGGTAAAGGATGAGCCTGAACAGAAGGTTGTAGAGAAAAAAACGGAACCGAAAGCAAGGGAAACTGCGCGTGTATCGCAGCCAGCGCCTAAAGCCAGACCCCAGCAGCCTGCTACTCCCAGACGTAGCGCATCTCCCAGTACACCAGCAGAAAGCGAAAACAAGGTGGTAATTACTTCCACACCATCAGGTGCAAAGGTTACCATCAATGGTGATTACATGGGTATTACACCTTTTACCTGGGATAAACCTATTTTTGGTCCCCTGTCGGTAGTAGTATCAAAAGATGGCTATGAAGACGAGTCAAAAGTATTTGAGTTCACAGGTGGAAGTACAAGGGAGAGTTTTACTTTACGCAAAGCAGCAATTGCTCCGCCACCTCCGGTTACTTATTCAGAGCCTGAACCGGAACCGGAGCCAGTGGCACCTAAATATACACCGTCACCTGCACCAGCACCGGCAGCGACACCGATACCGGAACCTGTGGAAAAGCCGGCACCAATGCCTACGCCAGTTTCCAGTGTTATCTCTGGTGGGGAAGCATCAATTTTCATAGCATCGATACCACCGGTTGCAGATGTTTATCTTGATGGTAAACTGATAGGGAAAACCAATGTTTCAGAAATCAAGCTACCGGCTGGTACTCACAATCTCAAGTTTGTAAAAGGTGTTAAGGAGATCACCAAAGCTATTACTGTTCAGCCGGGAAAGAATCCTTCACAAATGGTACGGCTCCAGTAATTGATAATGTTTTCTCATAATTCCAGGCCCTCATCAAAAAAATATCGGGGACGGAAGCGGAAAATTCCGCTTATCCGTTCCCTGCTGATAGCATCGGCTGTACTTCTGATCTGGAAGCTTGTACCCAGAAATCATCCGGTAGATCAGGAAACACCGATAATGGAAGCCGCAATAGTTCCTGCCCTGCCCTCTATTAGTAATCAGCTTCAAAAAAATCTGGAGAAAAAGGAATTGCTCTCCTGTGAGATAAAGCCAGGAGATACATTTTATGGAATACTGGCAAAATTCGAAATCACCGGTAACTGGACCAGAGAAATACTGAACACCTTAAAACCCTTAGGTTTGCCCCCGCTTTTCCCTGGTGATTCGCTAATAGTTAAAAAAAGTGAAAATGGAAAGATCGAAGAGCTGGAGTTGTTAAGCAGGTCTCAGTTTCGTTTTCAGGTAAACTGTTCAGATTCTTCAATTGAAGCTAAGAAAAAGCCTGTTGAGATGACCTCCTATAAATGTATGGTAAACGGCGTTCTGGAATCATCACTATCAGAAGACCTGTATAAATATGGAATATCTGATGTGATTACCTGGAAGTTTGCAGACATTTTTGCATGGGATATTAATTTTTTTCTGGATCCCAGAAAAGGTGATACTTTTCAGATTATATTTGAACAGAAATATGCAGATGGAAAATTCATCGGATATGGTGAAATTCTGGCAGCGCGATATGTTAATAATGGAAGAGAGTTTCTAGCCTTTGGTGTGCCAGATAAGGATGGAAAGCTTCATTATTATGATAAGAACGGGAAAGCAGTTCAGAAGCAGTTTTTAAAGGCGCCTCTGAAATATTCCCGTATATCATCGAATTTCAGCCATAACAGGAAACACCCGATACTGGGAATTGTGAGACCGCATTTAGGAATCGATTATGCTGCGCCTGTAGGCACACCGGTATCTGCTGCAGCAGATGGCAGGGTTTCTTTTTCAGGATGGAAGGGTGGTTATGGCAAAATGGTTATTCTGACTCATGGGGGGGCTTACGAGACCTATTATGGCCATCTGAATTCAATACGACCAAAAATTCAGACAGGTGCTTTTGTGAGGCAGGGTGATCAGATTGGCACCGTAGGATCTACTGGCTTGTCCACAGGGCCACACCTGGATTACCGAATGAAACGTCATGGGAAATTTGTAAATCCATTAACACTTTCTCCACCTTCCAGCGGCATAATAACTGAAGATAGAAGAATGGAATTTCAGAATATTAAACAGGCTTGTTTAACTGCTTTGGAAAAACGGTTCCCTCAACAGGTCGGGTTACATATTTTGGAGATTGAAACACCGGTTACTGAAGAACCTGTTGTTCATCAGATTAACTTAAAAACAGGTTTGATAAATGGCATCGACACAAACTCTTGATCGAATTCGACTCGAACTGATCGACACCGGAAAAGACACCCGTTATAAAATCGGTGCTTATGAATTCGTCCTGAATGGATTAGATTTCTATCTCACCCAACTGGGTGAAAAACGCCACGTGAATGGCAGTGAACTTTCCATGGCTCTGTTAAATTTTGCTTTCAAGCAGTATGGTCTGCTCGCGCACGATGTTTTGAATTACTGGGGAATCAAAAAGACCAATGACTTTGGAAACCTCGTATTCAACATGATTTCCATTGGTTTAATGAGTAAACAACCAGAGGACAGAATTGAAGATTTTTTTGATGTAACGGATATAACCGAATTTTTTAAAGACAAAAAATATTTCCAAATCGATAAAAACTATATAAAAAGTACAAAAGGTGCTTGATAGTTTTAAGTCAAACATATATATTATCTCAACTTTGAAAAATAGATGCCGCTTTAGCTCAGTCGGTAGAGCAATGGACTGAAAATCCATGTGTCCGCAGTTCGATTCTGCGAGGCGGCACTGTAATATAAAGAGGACCCCGGTAAATTCCGAGGTCTTTTTTTTTATCTCAAAGCTTCCATTCTGCACTAAAATATGATGAGGGGAAAATTTCCCTGGCCTCATTGAGAATCTCCCCATATTGTCTCAAATCATATCTGTCGGATATATGGATTAATACCAATTTATCAGCATTTGCTTTCAGGGCAATGGAAGCGGTAAGACCCGTGGTGGAGTGATAGTTTTGCCTGGCAAGTTCAATATCAGAATTTCGGTAATGAGCTTCGCAAACAATCGTCTGGCAACCATCTAAAAAAGCGGCCACATCTTTTATGGTCTGTTTATCGGCAAGGAAGTCTGTGAGATACGCAATAGAATCACCTGGTTTTTCAATCAGCAGAGATTTGCGAAGCTCTTTAAAGGTGTAACTGGTTCCACTGGATTGCGAAACCACACAACCCTCCTTCAATTCCTTAAACAGTTTCAGCCATGGACCGCTGGAAAGACCCAATGCGTTCATTTTTTGGACGTCTATATTCAATGATGGTTTTTCTCTGATCAGGTAGGCTAATGATGGAGTGCGGTGGTTGAGGGTAAATACACCTACCTCATAGTTTTTAGTCTCGAACAACGTTTTCTGGTACTGGCAGGTTTGCATGGGATGGTTCACCGAAAAAGCTTCCTGCAGTTCATAGCGATACGATGTGTACTCTTGTGGGTAAATATCGCTTACAATCCAGGGGCAAGACATAGATCCATGTAAATTCCACATGAACCCCTGAAAACGGTGCTGAATAATACTTGCGGTCTGTGGTGGCCCCCAGATATGATTTGGTCTGGTATTACGGTTATAATTGGACCTGAAAAATGAATCAAATCCAGCGATATGATCCATATGAAGATGAGAAAAGAACAGATGGTCGATTTTCTGAACAATTCCAACCGGTACTTTCTCCAGACATCCTTCTCCGCAATCAAAAAGCAGATGTTCTATCTGCTGACCGCTGTCTATGCGTACCAGGAGGGCATTATCATTGGATGGTTTTCCTAAAATCTGATAGGAGATACTCATATTAATCCATTAGGGCGTTGTATTGTTTTTTATTTATCAGAATTAAAATAACTGTTTAACATTGGTTTAATGCATATAAACGCCTTTTTGATATTGTTTTCTTTGAAGTATTTTCAGCAGGTATCAGAAGAGACACGGTAAACGGGAAAAAAGGAAATAAAATGAACATTCTGGTGATTAATTCTGCAAAGGAATGGGGCGGTACAGAAAAATGGGCACTTTATGCGGCAGATGGTCTGGCACAACTTGGTCATAAGGTCTATTTTGGGTGCCGTGGCAGCATGTTTCAGAATCGGGCTTTGCAGAATAATGTTGAATTTGTAACGTTCCCGTTTGCTAATAATGCTGATATTGTTTCGGTATTTCAAATACGATCTTTTTTAAAGAAGAAAAGAATCGACGTGGTGATGCCATCAAAGCAGAGGGAATACTTTCTGGCCGGACTGGCAGCAAAAATGTTTACTGATACAAAAGTGGCAGGTATTTACGGTATCGATCGCCCTATCCATAATCTGCGTAACCGAATAGTGTTCCATAATCTTTTCGATATCGTGTTTGTTAATGCCAGAAAAATCGTGGAAGTTTTATCGAAAGACAAATCGTTTGATGTAAATAAATGCAGGCTGGTTTATGTGGGTATGGAACCTTTAATCTGCAATGATTCGGCCAGACTGAGAATACGGGAATCGCTGGGCTTGACTCAAAATCAGATCTGTATAATGGGTATAGGCAGAGTTGCTCCTCAGAAAGGTTTTGATTATGGAATAAAAGCATTATCTTTTCTGATTAAAAAGCATCCCGATGTTAAATTGGTGATAGTGGGAAGTGGAGACATCGAAGCACATAAAAAGCTGGCTCAGGATTACGGGATCAATGATAAGGTGATTTTTACCGGATTCAGAGAGGATATTCATGATCTGGTGCAGGCGATGGACATTTACTGGTTGCCCTCACGGTCGGAAGGTATCCCCAATACCATGATGGAGGCAATGGCTGCAAAAAAACCGGTTGTGGCTTTTGATATTGCGGGAGTGGCTGAGCTTATAAAAAATGAGGAAAATGGAATCGTAGTTCCTTTTGAAAATATTGAGATGTTTTGCTCCAGAACTGCTGATCTTATCGAAAATCCGGAAAAGAGAAAAATTATCGGAGAAAAAGGATATCAGACAGTAGTGAATGATTATTCTATGGCAAAAATGTGTCAGGAAATGGAGAAGCAACTATTGGAACTTGTTGAAAAGTGAAAAATTACATCTCCATTTCCGCATGTTCTGAAAAGATGCTCTCACCATAAAAAAGTTCTGCCATATCATTGAACATTTCTGATGTATCGGTGGTATAAAAGCTCCGGTTATAATTTTTGCCCAGTTGGTTTTCTATTTCATTATGGCGTTTGAGATAATTATCCAGACTCTCTGCGACGATTGTTCCCTGATTTATCACTTTGATATGTGAAGGAAGAACCGCCTTGATTTCATTAATTATCAATGGATAATGAGTGCACCCTAAGATAAGGGTATCTATTAGTGGATCTTTTTGCAGAAGTGACCTGAGATATTTGTTTATAAAAAAAGCAGATCCTTCATTGTTAAATTCATTATTCTCGATCAGGGGAACCAATAATGGACATGCCTGCTGAGTGATGATGATGTGAGGGAAGCTTTTGGCTGTTTCCAACACATAGGAGTTTGATTTAACTGTACCTGCTGTGGCTAATATGCCTATATGTCCACTACTGCTGAAAGTACCTATGATTTCAGTTACCGGGCGGATGACTCCCAGAACCCGCTTATTGGGTGAGATCCTGGGGAGATCCTTCTGTTGAATGGTGCGTAATGCTTTGGCAGATGCAGTGTTGCAGGCCAGAATTATCAGATAACACCCTTTATTAAAAAGCCAGTTCACGGCCTGAAGAGTGTATTTGTAAACGGTTTCAAAAGAGCGGCTTCCATAGGGTGCGCGTGCATTGTCACCCAGATAGATGTAATCATATTCTGGAAGACGCCTGGTGATCTCTTTTAAGACTGTCAGGCCCCCAAAACCCGAATCAAAAACCCCAATTGAATAGCTTTTCAAGCTTTGTCCTTTTTTTATTAAAAATAGGCCAGTGTTTTAAAAAGATACATTAAGGAAAGAAAAAAAGCCCAAAGTAGAGTTCCTCTGAATCATCGGTACGAGGGCGGTAATGAGGAAAGATCAGGTATTTTTATTGCTCAAAATTTTCCATAAGAACCGGTTTCCTGCGACTAATAATTTTTAAATTTAATTGTACTGCCCGGTTAAACAAAATGGATTCAAGGTCTTATAACTGGAATGGGAATCGAAAATGATCCTATGAAGGAACACAATTTTGATACTGATGTGATAAAAAGAAGTTTTTCCACACCGGTGCTGGTTGATTTCTGGGCTCCCTGGTGCGGTGCCTGCAGCATACTGAGCCCTGTTCTGGAGTTGCTTCATGAACGGCACAAAAGTGAATGGGTTTTAGTCAAAATTAATGTGGAAAAGTACGCGTTTCTTGCAGAAAAATACAGAGTAGCCAGTATTCCTACGGTTATGCTTTTTATTGATGGAGAAGTTGTGGATAGTTTTGCAGGGGCGATTCCTGGCCATATTATCGAAACCTGGCTGAGCAATAATCTTTCCGGAAGAGCAGATAATAATCTCAGAGAGGCTGAAATGTTTTACAGGACTGGTCAGAGAGAGAAGTCGCTTCAGAAGCTTTCCCGTATCCTTAAGGAGAATCCTCATAACCGTAGAGCAGAGGTTCTATATGCGCTTCAGACGGTGGCCCAAAATCCAGCTAAAGTAAAGGAACTGGTCAGCAGCATTGAGCCGGTAGGATTTATAGGGGAGATGGCTGAGGCTGTCAGGGTTTTGAGTCAATTTAGCGAGACCAAAATTAATACCGAAGAAAAAAATGAAGCTGCAGAGCATTTTAATGCATCAGTTATGGCTTTCAGATCAGGGCAGATAGGGAAAGCATTTCAGGAAGCGATTGAAGCATTTAGATTTGATAAGGACTTTATGGATGGAAAAATTCGGGAGGTTATATCAGCGCTTTTAATCTATTCAGGGGAGGAGAGCGAATTGGCAGAGAAATACAGAAAAGAGCTGTTCAGGGTATTATGAAAGAATCGGCTTTGGTATAGCATATGGTAGTCTCTTTCTTCTTAGCTATTTTGGGGCTAAGGGGCAAAATGTATCCTTTTTTACTCTTGTGTGTCAATAAAAGGTATCTGTGACCATAGCTCCTCGCTTAAGATACTATAACAGTTTTATCTTCGTAAAGCTGATAAAAATTTCCTAAAATGCCGTTTATTGCAGAGAAACATTGCTTAGCTGCAAAAGATCGCAGGAAACTCTTTGTAATAATTATTTTGATTAAATTGAGTAGTATAAAATGAACTGTTTCATCCGAGTTAATGGGACTTTTGGTGAAAAGAGCAATCTATTACTATATAATGACCCAGTTCTTGTATTATTTTATCTTTCATATAGTACCATAAAAGAATTAGTTTCACGGAGTTCCGATGAAAATTGCCTTCGATTATATGGCACTGGGCTTACCATTTGGAAATAGTGCCTATACCACAGGTTTAATCAAAGGCCTGGCAACCGCTTTTCCAGACAACCAATATCATATTTTCTCGTACCTGAAAAAAAAGAAAAGGACGCTGAATGCCGTTGACAATTTACCAGCAGTAAGGGTCAACAGTATACTTCTGCACCCCTTGATTCTGGGCAAGATATTCAGTCCAACTGTTAATGCAATTAACGACACATTAATACGATATATAAACAATAAAGTAAACAGGATTGATCTTTATCACTGCACCAACCCGATAAATTACACTTTCGGAATGAACCGGTCTGTGCTTACCATTCACGACCTGATTGCCCTGTTGGATGAGGATTGGGCGACTCCGGGGTCAAAGGCCTTCTATCATAGAAATATAAGCCGAATTATATCAGATGCCAATGCCATTATTGCGGTATCAAACCACACATGCTCCGATATTATCCGGTACTTTCCAGAAGCAGAAGAAAAGGTTTCTGTGGTTCATCTTGGAATTGGGGATCGATTTCAGTACTTTCCGCAATCAGATCGCTCATTTCTGAATGCTTTCGGGTATCCTGACGATTCACCCTTTTTATTGTTTGTTGGGGAAATCCAACCACGGAAAAATGTCCACGGTTTAATCACCGCTTTTGCGGAACTTCCATTATCGATAAGGGATAAATATCATCTGGTGATTGTAGGTAACGCCAGAAGACTCGATTACAGGGAAAAGCTGTTTTTACTGGTGCAACAAAGAAGTATTCAGAACAGGGTACATTTCTTCACCGGTGTCTCTCACGATGATCTGGTTAAGTTTTACAATGCAGCACATGCCTTTATTTTCCCCTCTTTTTACGAAGGCTTTGGTATTCCAGTTGCCGAAGCGATGAAATGCGGATGTCCGGTGTTGACATCCACTACCAGTTCTCTTCCGGAGGTGGGAGGAGATGCTGCTCTTTATGCCGAGCCCAATGATATCGATGCACTTAAGGAAAAGCTGAGGCAGATTATCGAAGATGAGGAGCTGCGAAAAACATTACGGGAAAAAGGTTTTATTCAGGTCTCCAAGTTCGGTTGGAATAAAACTGCTGAATTGACTCATAATGTTTACACCAAAATCTGAACGGTGCTTAGTTTCTTCTACTGGCAGTAAAATGGGAGTGAAAAGGCGGCCGGAAGGCAGCAAAATCAGTTTCTTCGCTATGCTAACAATTTGTTGAAATATTCATCATTATTCACATAGTCAATCAGCTTATCCATCTTCTGCTTGTCTGAAAGGATGGTATAATAGTTTTCCTTTACATTTGGAGCCTGCAGGATTGCATTGATAAAATCCTGTTTGTCCAGTGGGTTGCGGGAAACAAAATCAAAAAAACCTGTTTCCTCAAGAACTGACTTGATCAAATGGTGTTCGGGGTTATTCTGAAGCCAGCTGATTGCCAGAGTGGCAACACCAACCTGTATTCCATGGAGAGTTGGCTTTTTGGCACTCATGTCATAGGCATGAGAGATTAGGTGCTCTGAGCCGCTTGCCGGGCGGCTGGATCCGCACACTTCCATGGCAATGCCACTCATCACCAGGCATCCGCATATAAGCCGCAGAAATTCCAGATCCTGTATATCCTTATTGTTATGATTGACCATTATTTCTACTGCATTTCTGGAGATAAGAACAGCAAAATCATTTACAGGTTCATGCACTTTATGATAGGCCAGTTTCCAGTCGTATATAGCAGTGTATTTCGAGATAAGATCACCGATTCCACTATATGTATATCGTACCGGTGATTTGCGGATAATATCGGTGTCGATAACCACTCCGAAAGGAATCTTGGCTTTCTGAGATTTTCTTCTGCCATTTACTAATAAAGATGCTCCAGGGGATGCGAAACCATCGTTGGAGATCGATGTGGGGACACTTATTATCGGCAATTGCAGGATGAATGCAATGTATTTGCAGTAATCGATGACTTTTCCGCCGCCGATAGCCACGATGGCATCTATGGCGGAAGGAAGGTTGAAGGCACTTTTAAAGATGGCCTCAACAGCATTGGTGTAAACAACCTCTTCGAATAATACCTTGATTTCTGATGAATCGAAGGAGATTCTGATCTGTTCATCAAAAAGACTCTTCAATCCCTCTCCATAAAAAAGGGCGATCCTGGTAATGTTTTCTTTACGCAGGTATTTGCCGATTTTGTACATGGCATGGGGCTTTATACGTAGTAAAGTGGGGATAGAGATTTCCATTTCTTCCTATTCCAGTTTGCTTAAATCAATTTCACCAACATGGTTGAAGATGTAGTCGGGTTTGTAGGGGAAATCAGTGAGCATTCGCGATTGAGTAACTCCGGAGAGTACCAGACAGGTTTTCATTCCTGCTTCCATACCGGCAACTATATCGGTATCCATCCTGTCACCTATCATCATAGTTTCATCTGCCACGACACCAAGCTGTTTCAATGCTATGGTCATCATCAGTGAGTTTGGTTTCCCGATGATATAAGGTTTCCTGCCGGTGGCTACCTCTATGGCCCCAAGGATACTTCCGCAGGCTGGCTCAAATCCATTGTCTACTGGATCTATCACATCCGGATTGGTGCCGATAAACTTTGCCCCGTTCATTATCAATGATATGGCTTTTTTAAGCATATCAAAATTAAAGGAATTGGTTTTACCTACCACCACATAATCAGGGTGGTTATCGGATATGGAGAATCCTGCATTGTAAAGTTCACTTATCAGTCCTCCTCCTCCGATCACATAAAGAGTGCTCCCAGGGCATTGATTGGAAAGAAAAGAGGCGGTAGCCATTGCAGAGGTAATAAAATTGGACTCGGAAACCCCGCTTATCCCCAGTGCCTCGAGTTTTCTTTTGAGATCCAGCGGAGTCTGTTCGGAATTATTTGTCAAAAAGAGATATCTGGTTTTACTGGCATTAAGCCGCTTTATAAAATCAACAGCTCCCTCAATCAGAAGTTTTCCTCTGTATATGACACCGTCCATATCCGAAATGATATTTTTTACGCTCATCTTTTATCTTTCTTGCGCTTTGGTAAAAGCGTTTCTCATGTTGGTACCTGGCTTAATATAGCATTTTCCCGGCTTACGATTAATGTTAAAGTTTCGGATTCAGGAAGAATCTGATGACAACCATACTAAAGGATGGTAAATTCTCCTCCTTCATAGATTTTTTTTCTGCTCCCGTCTTTAAGAACCGCAGTGACTGTCCGGTCGGTTGTCGCTATGATATCGGTGTGTTCGGGAGAATCGTTGTAGCCAAGATCAATAAATTGCTGTTCGGTCATGGTGCGGGGGGCGCTACTGCAGGCATCATGATAGGCTTTACCCACCGCCAGGTGAACGTTACCATACCGGCCTCCAAAATTCTCATCGTAGAGGGTATTAGCCATGAAACGGTTGATTCTGGAGAATCTTTTGTCTGTAAGGGAGAATTCCCCGATCTTATCGGCATTTCTCTGAGAGATCATCTCCTGCAGAAGCTTCTCATTTTTCTCTGCAGTTGCCTTAACGATTCTGCCATTTTCAATCTGAAGCTCTATGTTCTGGATTATGTTGCCATAACGATAAAGGGGCTGGTCAAAAAAGATAATACCCTCTACCTGGCGCCAGTCCGGAGAGGTGAAAATCTCAAAACTTGGAATATTTCTTCCACTTCCACCCAGCCATTTACGTTTTTCCCCCAGACCAACCCACAGGTCAGTACCCTTAGCGCTGACATGAACTTTTTCGATGGGCATTTCATTAAGGATGTTCTGGATAGAGTAGATCTGATTAAATACCGTTTTCCACCTGCCGATAGGGTCATCCTCATCAAGAAAACAAGCCTGACTTATCTGTTGCCAATATTGTTCAAGAGTCATACCTGCTTCTCTGGCAGCTCCTTCAGTACCATACAGGCACAGCGTCCAGTTGAAATTTCCGGCATCCTCTTTGATATCAAGCCAGTCCCTGAACTTTCTGGTACTGTTAGTGTAAAGGATTACCTTGCGGGGATCGGCATTTGAGAGAAACAGGGGATCATTTTCTGCCAGGATTCTTACATAATGATCGATGGTGTCAGCCAGACCACGGTAATATTTTTCTGGGAAAAAACTTAATTGCTCTTCGTTTGCCTCTTTAAGATGCAGCAATTTGAAATCGTCATCCTGGATCTGAAACAGGGGGTGTGCTCCAGCCTGGAGGATGGCTTTGTAAACTTCTGAAGCCAGTGGAATACCTGGGGTCTGGGTGACCAGATAAACCACCTCTCCTTTATTTATACCCTTTCCGTTGTTGAGGGCAAAGTTTATCAGCACAGAGGCATATCGCTTTAATATCTCTTCTGAGGGAAGTTTCATAAACATTCTCCGTTTCTGCATTGGTAGGTATTTTTTTTAAATCTAAATTCCGCAGTTGATGTGGATGGCAGATGCGCAAGATATTGAGATGATAAGCCTTGAACGCGGTAGCGCTCAATCCCGATCTTGAATCGGATGCATATGCGCTGCATTCAACTGCGGATTTTAGATTTAAAATAGATTTTGACCGGCACATGTAGAGCCGGGGGAAGCTTGTCTGTACATGTTTACCAGGATTCTTTATAATCCCAGGCAAACTGCTCAAAAGAGGCAGGTTCCCGTTTGAGGATCTCCTTAAGATCGGGCCGGATCTGCTCGCACCATCCCTGACGGGCAATTTCAAAGAGGCCATTAATTAAATTAGCCCTCTGTGGGGAAAGTCCGCAGTTTAGAAGCTCCCTGTAAGCTTCGTTGTGGGAAACTGGTATATAGCTTATGGTCCTTCCAGTTATAAGGGAAAGGGTGTGGGCGATGTCATAGAGATCGGGAGATTGATTTCCGGTTAATAGATAAATATGATTCTTATGAGAAGAGTGTATAAGGATAGTGGCTGCAGCAGAAGCTACATCTCTGGCATCAACAAAGCTGATGTTTGCTGAAGCAGCCGCAAGTCTTATCTGATTGTTTTTTTTAATGGATGGGGAAAGGTTTAAGAGGTTTTGCATAAAAAGATTGGGCCTGAGAATGGTATAATCGATACCACAGTTCTGAACACATTTTTCTGCGATGGACAAAGGAGTGGCACTGTCCTGCTGGACTCCGGCAGCACTAAGGGAGACCAGATGAGAGACACCACTGCTTTTGGCCGCTTCGATTACCGGAATAATTAATTCCTCAATCTGTGGATGTCCTGTTGGGGTTGCCAGGAAAAATTTTTCGATTCCCTCAAAGGCAGTTTTAAAAGTCTCTGCTTTCTCATAATCGAGAATCACTACCGGACAATTGTCAATATTCATCCCCTCTGCTCTTGCCAGATTGCGTATTCCGATACGGATACAGGCACCGTTTTCCATTAACTTTTTAACCAGCTCTTTTCCAAATGTTCCACTCGCTCCTGCCACCAAAATGTTTTCTGCCATAAAATTCCTCTGAGCCGTTTAAAAGCTATAGGTTATATCTGCTTAGTCTATTAATCAGCAAAGAAGAGGCCGGCCAGTCATCTTTTCTGCCATGGCACAATATTTGATACTCTTTCGCCGATTACTTTTTTACCTTATCTGGAAGAATATGAAAAGGAAAGTAGCCGTCTCTTCCAATCCTTTGCTGGATCAATCCATCGAAGAGGCCTGTGATCTGCTTGGAGACCTTACTCCCTGCACCCGGTCAAAAAAATTCTCTCCATCAAAAATTACAGTCAGCGGAGGTGCTGGAGCGGCTCAGAATGATGAGGTTTTCAGATATCTGGGATTGGATAAGATCATCGCCCTGGATAATGTTCCCTTTTTTGATCATAATGAACCCGCTTTTGTCCCAGTCTCTCTTTCCTATGGTCCCGTACAGGAATTTCAGATTGATCCTTACATTCTGGAGTATGATACGCTATTCAAACAAAAATTAATTATGGGCTTTTATCGCCCTATATTTATCTTAACCATTCAAAGGAGGTAGATGCATGTCGATTGCGAAAAGGATTTTAATGGTTCTTGCAGTAACCACTTTAGTTCTTCAACTTCCAGGATGCGGCCAGCAACGTCCTGCAGGTGGAGGAACCCAGCAGGAAAGTGGCTCTAAGAAGCAAAATGGGAATGCGGACACTGCACAAGATACCACTACTCAACCGCAGGACACCGTATCAGATACCGCACAATAGATAAAACGCCTCCCGTAACTTCAATTACGGGAGGTCTGCAGGATATTTTTCATGGCCGAACTATCTGAATTAGTCCATCAGAGAGATCTCAAATCGATTCGTAACTGGTTAACCATCACAGGAACACTGGAAATTGCAGAATCAATCAGCAGACTGGAGGCTGAACAAAGGGCAATAGTCTTCCGGCTTTTGCCCAAAGATCGGTCTATCGATGTATTTGAAATGCTGGATCCTGCCCTGCAGCAGGGAATTATCAAGACTATGCGCGAGGGGAGGGTTCGGGAGATTCTGGAAAAGATGGAACCGGATGATCGTGCAAAACTTCTGGATGAACTCCCACCCACTTTTGCAAAATGGCTTCTGGAAGGACTCTCTCTAAAAGAAAGGCGACTGACTTCCATTCTTCTGGGTTATCCGGAGCATTCGGTCGGCCGAATCATGAGTCCTGAATTTGTAGCTCTGAAAATCGATATGACTGTAAGTGAAGCGCTCGCTAAGGTAAGAGAGTCTGGCAGAGGTGTTGAAGCCATTTATCTGCTTCCGGTAGTCGATGAGCAGGGAAAACTGGTAGACATGATAGAGCTGGGTGATCTGGTTCTGGCTGATCCGACCGCCAAACTGGATACACTGGTTTCGGAGGAACCTTATTCGGTCAAAGCGAATCAGAATCAGGAAAATGCTTCAAGGTTACTTTTGGAAGCGGGTCTGATGGCGCTTCCAGTGGTAAATGATCAGGATCATCTGGTGGGAATTCTGACTTTTGATGATGCCATGGAGGTGTTACAGGAAAGTGATACAGAAGATATTCTGCGCTCAGGTGCATCCGAGCCTCTGGGAGCACCTTATTTCAGTGCATCATTGTTTACTTTAACCAAAACCCGTGCGGTATGGCTCATGATACTGGCTCTGGCAGCTACTCTTACCGTCAATGTACTCAATTTCTTCCAGGGTGCTCTTCAATCGGAAATCAGGCTTTCGCTTTTTATCCCTCTGCTTATTGGTATCGGAGGGAACATTGGGGCCCAATCTGCTACTATCATTATCAGGGCTATGGCGTTGGGAGAGGTGCGTTTTTCCGATGTTTTTGTGGTGTTAATGCGTGAAATAAGGGTGGGCTTTTTTCTGGGGATAACCCTGGGAGCGATCGCCCTGGCTGTGGTGGGCGCGTTTTTGGGATGGGAAATAGGATTAATTCTGGGGAGCTCCCTTCTTTCCATTGCTATGCTGGCTGCTTTTGCCGGATCTCTGCTTCCGATGCTGGCTAAACGTATAGGAATCGATCCGGCGGTAGTAAGTGCCCCTATTATTTCTACCCTGGTGGATGCTTCGGGACTGATTATCTACTTCTGCTTTGCCAGAATTATTTTAACCTGAAAAAGATGCTTTTTTCTGTAAATCATCTTTTTCTGATATGTCTTCCAGCCACTACTATTCCGGTAATACCGGAAAAAAGCAGCAATATTCTGGACGGATCCCTGAATCCTTTCATACTCTCCTCTCTTAAAATCTTGTGCTCTTCAGTGTATGTCAGGCGCCTTCGAATATTAGAAATATCAGTGAAAAGACAGGACTCCTTTTGCTTTTCATCGATCGAGACATAAACAAAGTCATCAGACCAGGGGTTAGCTGTAATCTCTCCGGCATAAAAAAAAGTAATTAATGCCAGCAATACCAGATTCATCGGATACCTCCTTGATTGGTTTTCATACATGAGCAGTATGAAAAGAGTGAAGATATTGCCTTGTGAGGAGGACAAGGGTAAATGACCTCTACACATTGATGAATAAGAGCAATATTATAGCCAGAATTGTTGTGGGATTTGTGTGTATGGTTTTGGAAGACTACTGAGGAATTTAGGATAATAGAAGTTTAAAATTTGAAACTCAAAGAAAATGACACGGCAGAAAGAACAAGTGAAGCTATTCCCATGTATCCAAAATTTTTTGCCCGCCGGTAAGACTCTTCTAACAGAGGAGAATTCTTTTCCGGTTCGTTTTTCTGCAAATCGTGGTAATTATTAAAATAATAGCGTTCGGAAAAAAAACATACTGCTGATGTCAACAGAAGCGCAGCCCCCGGAATCATCATTCTTGATTGATAAAAGGGCCTCTTGCGTAATTGTAAATAACAGGTGTGTACTCCGGGTTCGCTTATCTCGACAGTGTGATTTATCGGTTCGTATCCCTTGAGCTTTCCTTCGATGGTAAGTATTCCCACCGGCACGATCCATTCCAGAGGTGTCACTCCCTCAAGTCCCGAACCAGACCTGATCCGTACACCCTGGGGTGAGGAGTGTACCCGAAGATGACAGATGTAATGTGTTCGAAGATTTTCGATGATCTTACGACTCAATACGGTTTTTACTGTACTGAGTTCAGATGAACTAAAGGACAGTGAGATAAACGGGCTGCTCTGGGATCTTTGTTTCCCCTCGGAAAAATTAATTCTCACCAGATCGGTCTGGATAGTGTATTGGGTATCCGTATCAGTTGTCTGAGGTTTCAAAGAGAATATCAGTATCAGATGGCTCCGGTTTTCATCCTCAGGGCTGAGAGCGCAATGGAGTTCAGAAAGCCGGTACCCGATATCCAGTAACGGTCTTTTTAATTGTTCTGAAAGTTCCTGTGGAAAAGAGGGGGGCAACAGTTTGCTTAAAGAGCTGTCAAAATCAAAGAAAATAAGCTCTTTGCCCTCTGCATGCACTATGGGAGAGTGTGCCAGGCAAAGAAGAAAAAAAAGCGGAAAGCAGAATCGTTTAAAACGCCACAGGAGGAACATTTTACAAATATAATCTCTGCGTTCCTGCTAAATCCTTCAATGCCCTGCTCTCCGAAGGGAGGTTAAGACGGAAGGAGATTAGCATTAAGAGACCTTAAAGTCCCTCTTGAAAGATTTAGTGCCTGGTTAATTAAAGAATTTTAGGAGGCCCGGAAAAAATAACGAAGCAAAAAGAGATCAGCCATTAGATATTTTTCTTAAGGTGATTTCTTTCAGAGGAGTATTATGAAATTAGTGGGACCGCATGTATCGATATCCGGGGGCGTACAGAACGCTCCTCTCAATGCCGCTTCGCTGGGAGCGACTGCTTTTGGAATGTTTACCAAAAATCAGCGCAGATGGGATGCTCCACCGTTGGATCAGAAAACAATCGACTCGTTTAAGAAAAACATGACCGATAATGGTTTCAGGCCCTCAGATGTACTGGCTCACGACAGTTACCTTATAAACATCGGGCATCCGCAAAAAGAATCCCGCGAAAAATCATATACTGCATTTGTAGATGAGCTGCAACGATGCATCCAGCTTGGACTTCCATGTCTTAACATTCATCCAGGAAGCCATCTTCAGTTGTGTTCAGAATCAGAATGCCTTTCAATTATAGCTCAATCGATAAACAGGGCTTTTGAGGAAACCGAAGGGGTAACTGTTGTGCTGGAGAACACTGCCGGCCAGGGTTCAAATGTAGGATACCGTTTTGAACATCTGGCTGAGATAATCGATCAGGTAAATGATAAAAAGAGGGTAGGAGTCTGTCTTGATACCTGTCATCTGTTCTCCTCTGGATATGACATAACAACCAAAGAAACCTATGATGGTACCATGAAAGAATTTGATTCTAAAGTCGGTTTTCGGTTTCTCAGAGGACTGCACCTTAATGATTCGAAGGTCCCCATAGGAAGTAAAGTAGACCGGCATCACTCGATAGGTAAAGGGGTTCTGGGGATGCAGACGTTTAGATTTATAATGAATGATAAGCGTTTTGATCAGATTCCAATGGTACTGGAAACAATCGATGAGACACTTTGGGCTTCTGAGATCCAAATGCTGAATTCCCTGGTTTCACCTGATTAAAATTCCTGCTTACAGAGTTAAACCTAAATTCCGCAGTTGAGGTGGATGCAGATGCATAAGATATTGAGATGATAAGCCTTGAATGCGGTGCAGGCCTTATCGACAAGGTGATAAGGTCAAACCGCATGAATGGCTTAGCGCTCAATAGGTTATGCATATGCGCCGCGTTCAGCTGCGGATTTTAGGTTAAAAAAACAGAAAATCTGGGTTCTAAACGGATGATCGGAGTTTTTTCTCTGATCCCCGATAATCGATTTTCATTATCCGAAATTTGGTGTTTCTGACTTCCAGATCGGTGTTTTGAGTCCCGAAAACGTTCGTTCCGGAAGCAGACAGCCGTATGCCGTTTACTTATTTTTCAACTTTAGAGGAATCCAAAAAGTTTCAGGGTGCCAATTTATCTACTTGAGAGTAGGCTGGAAAGTTTTGTGATTTCTATATATCATCCTGAGAGCAAGCTAAAAAGTTTCGTAGTATCTGTATGCTGGCCTGAGAGTAATCTGAAAAGTTTCGTGATATCGATTCATCGGCCTGAGAGTGATCTGAAAAGTTTCGTGATATCGATTCATTTGTTTGAGAGTAATCTAACAAGTTGCATGATATTTATTCTTTAATTTGAGAATAAGCTGAAAAGCTGCATGATTTCAATTAATCGTCTTAGTGGTTACCAAACAGGAATCAGCCCCTCCTTCAGGCACCTGAATGGATACCTGATATTTTGTTGATTTATGTTTGTCTGTCTGATATGATGCTGACATATTGATGACCGGTTATCGATCTGCATTTTTGATACCATACAAAAAGTTAGCTTACGCTCAATCATCAAAATGCATACCTGATTTTTTGTCAGCTTGCATTTTAGCTTTCGATTATTATCAAATATTTTATTAGTCTGCTCTTTATCGGGGAAACTGTTATCGTATACTTTTTCTGTCAATTTACTAAAAATAACCGGCTGAAGTCAGTGGTAAATCTCTGAATCTTGAATCCCAATTCTTCCTCCAATGCCTTTCGATAAGATGCATGCCGTTTCCAGTGGTGAATCCAGCACACACTCAAATCTTCAAACGCTGAACCTTTGAATCCCTGAAGCAATGGCAGAAACTATTTTTTGGGGAAAGATATTTCGATAACCTCCAGATACCCCATCAACATACCAGGAAAAAAATATGCCACTTCATTGGATCGCTCTTAACGCTGTCAGGGGTTTAGGTCCGGTAAAGATAAAGCAGCTGCTGGAGAGATATGGAGACCCGGAAGCGGTATTTAAGCAGTCATCATCGAAACTGGTGGAGCAGGGGATAATCTCTGAGTCTATCGCTTCTCAGCTTGGTGATCCGGCACTTTTCCGGTTTGCTCAGGAGCAGCTCAGTTGGGCAGAAAAGTTGAAGGTATCGATAATAACCTGTAATGACAGCGCCTATCCATCCTGTTTGAAGGAGATATTTGCACCTCCACCGATAATCTATGTTAAGGGCAGGATAGAGGTTTTCCAGAGGCATGCAGTGGCAGTCGTGGGTACCAGAGTTCCTACTGTTTATGGAAAAAAAGTAACCGAATCAATTTGTGCAGAAATGGTGGAACAAAGGTTAGTGATAGTGAGCGGGCTTGCCAGGGGAATCGATACTTATGCTCACCAGAGCAGTATCAATCACAGGGGTTTTACGGTGGCGGTATTGGGCTGTGGGCTGGACCGGTGTTATCCGCCAGAGAACAGGGAGTTATCAGAGAAAATAGTGGAAAATGGAGTTCTTTTGTCGGAATTTCCTTTAGGCACGCCGCCAGAAGCATACAATTTTCCCAGACGTAACCGTATTATCAGCGGTCTTTCTTCTGCGGTGCTGGTTGTGGAGGCTGGGACAAAGAGCGGAAGTCTGATTACTGCGCATTATGCGTTGCAGCAGGGAAGAAAGGTGTTTGCAGTTCCGGGTCCGATTACTTCTCCGATGAGCACAGGAACCTTCAATCTGATAAAAAACGGAGCAGTTCCTGCCCGTAGCGGTCATGAAATTGCTCAAAGCCTGAAGTTTACCTCTTTATCGCTTGAAAATCAGACCGGTTGTCCTTCTGCTGGTTTTTCCATGGAGCTTTTACAGGATTCGGAAAAGGATGTTTTTGAGCAACTAAGTTCAGTACCGGTACGTATTGATGATATATCGATCAGGACGGGGATTCCGGTTGCTTCTTTATATCCCTTACTGCTGAATCTGGAACTAAAGGGTCTTATCCGGCAATTGAGCGGACAGTTATATGTAACAGGAATCTGATGAGTAAAAGAAAACTGATAATTTCATTGCTGACAGTGGCATTTCTCTCTTTTGTCCTGTTTTCATTTTTTGGAAATCAGGGCTGGTTGGCCTTGTATAAAGGTCGCCAACAACTGAAGAATCTTGAATCTGAAGTGAAGCGGTCGGAACAGATGATAGATTCTTTAAATAAAGAGATCGACAGATTAAAAAATGATACTTCATATCTGGAAAAAATCGCCCGTGAGAAACTGGGGATGGCCAGAAGAGATGAAAAAATTTACAAATTCGTTGAGGAGAATGATTGATGTTGTTAAAGGCGTTTGTCAAGCAGATACGCAGTAACATTATTGCCGGTGTACTTCTGCTGATTCCGCTGGTGTTAAGCATTGTAATTCTGGTTAAATTGTTCACGTGGGTCGATTCTGCTCTCCCTGGTATTATCGGGGCGGAATGGGTTCCGGGCCTGGGGATCCTGGTGATCCTGGTTGTTGCTTACTTTGCCGGAGTAGCAGCCAAAAACTTTGTCGGAAAAAAGCTGATAAGCACAGCCAACGCCATAATCGTCAATATTCCCGTTTTAAACAAGATTTATCTGACGATTCAGCAGCTTGTGGATACTGCTACTCTCAGTAAGAAAGGCCTCTTTGACAGGGCGGTGATGATTGAATTTCCCAGACCCGGCAGTTTCGGAATAGGGTTTATAACCAGTGAAAACCATAAGGATATATCTGCCAAAACCGGTCAGAAGATGGTTTCGGTATTTTTACCTACCACTCCTAATCCGACATCGGGTTTTCTGCTCTATGTTCCCGAGAATGAATGTATAGATCTGAATCTGCCGGTTGAGGCTGCCATCAAACTGATTGTGTCTGGTGGTATTCTGACTTCAGATGACTCAAAACGTCAGCCGGCTCCCGCACCCATATCCATAAAGGAGTGGGCAGGGCTTTTTAAACGGAAACGGCAGACCACTCTTTCCTGAAAAAAGTGCATGGGTATACAGAAAACCAGCGCAGTAATTCTGTCAATGTTGCCGTACCGGGAATCAAGTGCAATCGTAACCCTTTACACCAACGAGTATGGCAGGGTTAACGGTATCGCCAAAGGGGTGAGAAAACGCTCGAAAAACGCTCTTCCCCTGGAGCGGGGTTTCCTTGTCGACCTGATTCTCTATATTAAACAGGGTCGGGATCTGCATACACTTGCGGACATCAATATTTGTGATTATTATCCGGTTATCCGTGGCGACCTTTACAAAACCGCTATTCGTGATGCTGCCTTTGAACTTCTTCTGAAATCGGTCATGGCAAGTGAACCTCATCCTGAACTGTTTTCACTTTTGCAGCAGTTTCTCTCCTCGCTTCAATCAACCGATATCACAGAGAATTTCGCATTTTTATGGAAATTTTATCTTAAGACAGCAGAGCTTCTTGGATTCGCAGTCCGTCTTGATTGCTGCAGATGCTGTGGTCGGGAGATCCTGATCTCTGAAGGTGGTTTTCTGGCAGTGGAAAATGGAAGTCTGTACTGCTGCCGGTGCGGGGCGAATCGATCTTTACCGGAAACCTACATTCAGGGTGCAGTTTTACAGAAGCTTAATGGATCATCTTCACCGCTGCAATTACATTCCGATGAGCTGATACGCTTGACCAGACTGGCCGCCTCCTATTGCCGTTTTCATTTAGATATCCACCCTGAATTTAAATCCCTGAAATTTATCGAACAGATTGCAGAATAGGAAAACTGGTATTAATGGT
>CAYPMS010000021.1:0-46200 GCA_964411655.1 uncultured Fibrobacter sp. | reverse complement strand
CTTAAATAATATGACTCGGATATGCTGCATACACAACATTTGACATTAACTCCAGACACGCAATAGGCAGTGATTTCTCTGGACATGGGAAAACCCACTCTGTGGAACAGTAACAAGGGAGGAGTGGGGCCTTTACCCCCAATCCCGACAAAAATTGGATTTTTATTACCAATAAAAACTATATTTTCCTCTCCATAACAGCCGTATTAAGGGCTATTTATTTAAAAAAACAGGGGCACAAACACTAAGAATGTCCCTTTCCCAAAAGATTTTTTCAATGGAATTATCAGCTAAAATTTTTGTTGCTGGCCATAGAGGCCTGGTAGGATCAGCGCTCACAAAGCGACTCAAAGAAAAAGGATATTCAAATCTTATCACCAGAACCCGTTCCGAACTGGATCTTCAAAACCAGGCTGCGGTAGAGGAGTTTTTCAGGAAAGAGAGACCGGATTATGTTTTTCTGGCAGCAGCCAAAGTAGGCGGTATATATGCTAATAACACCTATCCTGCGGAATTTGCCTATTCCAATCTTCAGATACAGAATAACATCGTGAATTCATCGTGGCTAAATAAAGTCAAAAAGCTCTGTTTTCTGGGTTCATCCTGTATATACCCTAAATTTGCCCCTCAACCGATGAAAGAGGAGTATCTTCTCACTGGTGAACTGGAACCCACTAACAAGGCTTATGCTTTGGCAAAGATTGCCGGCATCGTAATGTGCCAGAGCTATAACAAGCAATATGGCACCAATTACATTAGTGTAATGCCCACTAATCTTTTCGGTCCAAACGATAATTATGATCCCATGAACTCTCACGTGCTTCCTGCATTGATCCGTCGATTCCACGAGGCTAAAGTCAATAATATTTCGAAAGTAACTATCTGGGGAACAGGAACTCCCAAAAGAGAATTTCTGTATTCTGAAGATCTGGCTGATGCATGCATATTTCTGATGAATAATTACGACAGCGGTGAAATTGTCAACATAGGTACCGGTATCGAAGTCAGCATTGCAGAGCTGGCCAGTACGGTTAAAGAGGTTGTGGGGTATTGCGGAGACATCGTATACGATTCCACCAAACCTGATGGTACTCCCAGAAAGCTTCTTGATTGTACAAGGATTCACAATCTTGGGTGGAAACATACTACTGAGTTTAAGGAAGGTATCCGACTGGCTTATCAGGACTTTGTCCAGAGATGGGAGCAGGGAGAAATTTCAAGGTGATTCTCTGTGTGTTCTAGCAGGGAATGATTAATCTTAAATATCGAACATCGAAAAACGGATATTGAAGTAAATGATATCTGAAATCTAAGCTAAAAATCTTAATAATAAAAAGGCCCCCCTAATAAAGAAGGGCATGAAATTGTTTCCAACAGTTTCTTCGAACCTCTGAACCCACCTGCTGCTTAAGGGATTATATAAATGGAATCCAGACCATTATCGCTAAAAGAATTATCTAAAATCGAAGCCAACTCTGCGTTTTTATCTCGAATTAAGCCATATTTCTGATTGTCAGCAAAGGTACAGTTCTTAATCTTTGCTTCTGCATCTATATAGACCCCGCTTGTTGCGTTATTAACCTGGCAATATCTTAACTCTGTTTCGGGTTCGGAGAGATTCTGAATCATTATTCCTGCACCGGTTGAGCTGTCTTGTCCCCAGTAATCATCCCTGTTAAATGACCTGAATTTGATTGGTAAATCCTTTGTGCCTTTGGCGATAAGTGTCCCAGGTAAAGAATTCCCTACCCGAATATAGGAACCGGTCAAAAATTCGAAAATTACGCCTGGTTCAATATTTATCTTGACTCCATCTGTGCCTCCGATGTTTATAACACCATCTACAACATATGGAGCATTATGCTTTTTCCAGGTACCATTTTTCCAAACATCACTCCCTGTTACCAGTATTCCACCTTTTCCATTATCAGCAACGCTACCGGTACCGGAAAGATTCACAAGCTGGTCTGCAGTAATACTGATTCCATATCCCTTGTTCCCCACAATAGTATTATTCTGAAATGAGGATGAATCAGTAATCCCACCACCATCTTTGAAAGTCACACCATTTTCTTCGCAATTTTTTATCAGACAATTTAAAACAGTAATCTTTCCTAAAAGCCAAACGAAAATACCAGTAGTTGCGTTTTGTATCGAACAGTATTCGAATCTTGTGCCGGCTGGTGTCTCCGGACCGACCCAGATACCACTTATTTCGTCTCCCCATATACTTCCTGGTGAGTTGTTGATAAAATATATCGAATCCGAAGGGGTCCCTTTGGCAATTAACACTCCGGAGCCAAAAGCGAAGTCGCCAAGCTTAATACATGCACCTTCTTCAAATTTACATACGACTCCAGGCATAATTGTTACCTTACTGATTTTTCCAGTAGATGATCCAATTATGGTCTTTCCACTAAAAATGTAGGGAAGATCCATTTTTTTCCAGACAGCATTTGTATCTTCAACAGTTGTTCCCAACACCCTGATTCCACTGCTTTCTTCAGATGCTGAAAAAGAATTACTACCCGAAAGATTTGATAACTTATTTACAGGTAAAGTGAGAGGGAACCCTCCGCAATCGGATATGGTGTTTTTAGCAAAATCAGGCGAATCGGAAGGCCCAAGGGTACTGTCGAAATAGATACCATTGCCTTCACAGGAAGATATCTTGCAATTGGTTATGGTTGGAGATCCTGCTTTAACGAAAATACCAGCAGTTGCTTTTGTAATCGAACAATAGTTTAGCAGAATATCTCTGGCAGAATCGCTCAGAATAATCCCCCCACTTTGGGGTTTTCCCCATACCTTCGCACCACTATCTGCTTCAAATGAGATGGGGGCAGCAGAAGATCCATTAGCGATGAGCTTTCCAGGCGAATCTTTACCGACTTCGAGATAAGAATTTTTATTTAATCTAACCTTAACCCCTTCTTCAATGGTAAGGACACCACCATTACGGATTTTTATGATCGCATCGGGATCGACGATGACAACTGCTTTTTCTCCCCAGGTTACCTGCGCTTCGATGTTGCAGTTGGAAACTATCCGGTAAATTGTATCTTTCCCGGACCACACCTGTTCTTCTGAAATTGTACCCTTAATATTCATTACTTCGGGTGGAGGAACAACAGGATTATTTCCCTTGTCATTTTCTGAACAGTTTAAAACCATGATTGCAGCAAAAAGCACCGCTATAGAACAATTTTTCATCAATCCTTACCACCTCTGAGAAAATTCACTAATCCATATTATCATATCTACCGTTTCTATGAAAGTGAAATATTATTATTTTCTTTCATAGAAAGTTATTGATACCCCACCGCCACCCATACCAGGATCGGAACTGAGGTACTTGTTTTCATTCAGGAACGAATAAGGTCCATCAGCCCTCGCTTCAAAGACCGGAATAAGTGCTCCAAATGAACCACAATTTCTTACGATAATCAATTCTCCATCATCAGTTTTCAGAGTATATCGTGCGTCCAATCCTGAGAGCTGATAGTCTGCACCACCTGGAAGTATCTCTCCCTTAACCCGGCCGCTCATTGTACCACCTGTGATAGGAATGATGTTGCGTGAACCGCGTTTACTGGCTCCAATAGAAATTGAAGAACCCAGTGAAACGTTTTCTGTAAACACACTCTGCCCTTTACTTCCAGTTATTTTAACACAATCCCAGGTCTGGTTTGGAACATCTTCCGGATCTTTGATTTGTGTCCGCATTTCGGTCAAAGCCACGTTTGAAATGTCATAGACTTTCATTTCAATTGTTTTTGCGGCAGAGTCGATAACACGGGTTGCTGCAAATTTTCCAGTGTTAAGCCAGCCATATGAACTGGAATTAGGTGCTTCGAAATCCAGGACTACACGAACCGGGCATTCTTTTTGAGGTGATACACCTGCATTACGCATTAAAACCGGAGTATTATCATTTGTACGAAAGATATTGATCTGTTCCACTTCAACCGATCCGTTCGGCAGTACAAGTTCATAATCTAATCCACCTTTGAGAATTGTTGCGTTTATGCGTTCACCCTTCAGTTCACCTCCATCAATGTCATATTGATAACGCTGACCGAATTTGGTTATTCCCAAATCGTGGCATGTACTGTATTTAAATGTAATTTCGAAAACTTCATTACCCAACTCTGGTGGAGGAATACCATCCGGCATGAAACAGGTCCATGATGGGTCCGGTACATAGGTTGAAGAGATTACAGAACTGAATATGTCTTCAAGAGCTATTATCAATTGATCCTGTTTATACGAGTCTATAGGAATGCGGGCTGATTTGTAAAGGTTTTTTTCCACCACTATGGTATCTTTTATCTCAGATGCATCTTTTACTTTAGCAGTTGACATTGATTCATAAGAATCACCAGATACTCTTTTGAGGTATCCTTCAGGTGCAACAAAACTTCCCTCAGATATGAGAATGCGGGCAGTATTCCGTTGTTGCGGTGTATCAAATACATAAAAGTAAACACCCGGTAACAACCGTGGTGGAATTATCTGCCATGATCCACTTTCCAATGTTCCTGAAAAAATGGTTTTTTGATTTCTGCCAGAAAGATCAAATATGCGTACAAGTGCAGGTCCCTTGGCTTCCTGTCTGAAAAAAGCAGCTTTAGTTTCCTTTGCCGGATTCCTGCTGATATCTTTATTTTGGCGAATAGATGTTCCTGAAATGTTGAATTTGCCGTCAGAATCAGTTATCGCGGTCAGATTTAAAATGGACAGCCTGACACTTGCAGCACTTATCGGTTCTTTTGTACGGCTATCCTTAACTGTTCCGGAAATGTTAACTTTTCCCTGAGAAAATGAAGCAGTGACTAAAATGAACAGGAAAATCACACTTTTAACTCTCACATTAAACCTCCATCTTTTCTTTTGTACACTGGAGCCTCGGGTAATAATCCTTTTGCCCGAAATGCGAGCCATTGGAAGATGAATCAGCTGTGACAACAAGATTTATCGGTTAATTGATGATGATGCCACCGATGAAAACCGAAGAGTTGTAACGTATACATTTGGCAAGGAAAGTTCGTGCAACCCACACCTGTAAATGTATACTGCAGAACTTTTGTTACTCCTTCACGGTTCATCGGTGGCTGTTCTTTTTATTTAAATAAAAACATTGCCATTGAAAAAACAGCTTTGCCTTATGGCAAAGCTGCTCCCCTTTTCAATTGAAAAGGAGTTTACGCACGGGGGTGCGATTATGGTTAAGTAGTAATTGCAATTGAACAGGTTCATGTCCTTTCAAAATTGATTGAAAAAATCCCAGGTTGCTTGCTGTGCCCAAGTCTGGGGAGCGTGCCCACCATTAAACTCACAATAAATGACTGGATACCCTTCCTTGCATCCCTGGTATGCAACGCAAGGACTGGGATTAACAGGTACAGTCTCATTGCTGCAACCGTTCTTTGCGATAAAATGCTTAAGTGCAGTCTTTCCACTGCTTAACGAAACGACTTCATCAGATGTTCCATGTGCCATCCATACCGCTATGGGATCTTTATTATCGGTAGAATCACATCCGCTAATGAACGCACCTGACATGGGGGCAATTGCTCTGAACACATTGGCCATGTTACATCCTATTGCGTAAGACATCATACCACCAAAGCTGAAACCAGTTGAAAAGATTCGTTTCTGGTCGATGCATAAATTCGAATTAAAATGTTTAATCAAGGCCTTAATAAATTTTATGTCCCTACCATTCGGATTAAACCATCCGCGGGGCTGACCATTATCTTCCAGACCATTTGGAGAAACAAATATAGCACTTCCCTGGGATAGTCTCTCAAGACCGTAATAACCCTGATTGGCAATCTGATTCATATCCCCACCCCAGGCATGAATGCAGAATATAAGCTTGTATTGTTTGTTTGGATCATAGTTATTTGGAATTTTTAAAATGTATTCCCGGGTGGTACCCTCTACATCGATGGTATACTTACCGCTTTTTAGATAATCGGTTTTTCCGCAACCTTCACAAAGTCCTTCTTCAATAGTATCAAGGGCAATATCTACTGTTGTATCATAGGAAGAGATAACAGCAACTTTTTCCTTGTAACCCTCAGCTTTTACTTTAATAGAATCGATATCGGTTGCAATTTTGAGGACTAATGCTTTATCAGCGGATTTGTTATGATGCAGGGACTGAGACAATGCATACTTGCCTTTTTGTAAAGGCATATATTGGAATGTTGTCTTATATTGTCCAATAGATGCCCGTATTACTGTCATGTTAACCGATTGAATATAATCATTAATGTTTAACCGGTGAATCCCTGGTGCAGTATTCTTTAATGATACTTTTTTAAGCAAGCTTCCATTCAGATTAAAAAATTCGATGTTTGCCGTAGAAGTGCCAGTAGCCCGGAACTCAAGTACACCTCTTTTAAAAGTAACTCTTTCAGAATGAGGTATAATCGGTGATAAAACTGCAACAGTGTCTTTGATAAATGAATATTTGCCGTCTTCTCCAGTAGTGTCCTTCAATCCCTGTTGCACAAGGGAAACAACTGCACCTTTTACCGGATTCCCTTTTTTGTTGGTAATTGTACCACGCACATTGATTGGCTGAGCATTCAGTGTTGCTCCAAACAATAACAGAAGGCAGTAACTAATACAACGATCCATATTTCACCCCCATTATGGAAGCCATCTCACTTTTTAGCGAGATGGTTAAATGATAAATCAGGGAACAAATACCGTTGATTGACTCGTGAGTTTTCCTGCGCGGACTTCACAGCAATAAATACCATTGGCAAGTGCTCCGGTGGGTAAGGAGATATTTTGTTTATCACCTTTTGCTACATACTTCTGAGCTGTAAAAATGCTTCGACCAGACATGGTAGTCAGTTGAATCGTGATATCCGATGACCGATCTATAGAAAGTGACATAGACAATTTACCATTTCTCACGACTTGGTTAAGAACCTTCAAAGATCCGGTATTGATATTGTTTAAAGGCTTTTGTTGAACAGATGTGCCTATTCTCAAAAATTCATAATCATTTGCCTTAATTGCATCCCAGAATGCCTGGGCAGTAACCTTCCCACCAAGATCTGAGCAATGAATGCCATCAGAAGAATATTGCCTTTCTTTTCCCTGCCATACTGCACGTAAATCTACCCAGGTACATTTGGGATCTACACTGGCTTTACAGACTTTTTCGACTTCAGCATTGAAAAATGGAAGATTGGCTTTCAAATTACCTTCCCCAAAGCCAAAAACATCAGGATAGCTCATGTAAAGAAATTTTTTGGTGCCGTTTTTTTTCATTTCAGCAATATATTCCTTCAAGGTATTGATAGCACTCGTTATTATGCCGCAAGTAGGTGATGGATTAGCACCGCAACTACCCATCATGTCTATACCACCGCCATCGGTTACCAGATATAATGGCTTGGGATTACAATTTTTGTAAAGTCCCAATATTTGAGAAATACTGTAACCGGATTTTGCTATCTGCCTGAAATTTTCGCCTGTGCCAAGGACTCCGTCCTCTCTGGCCAATCTGGAGAGTTCAGAACAAATGTTTGACATTTCGAAAAAAGATTCTCCATTACAAACAAGGTCATTTGGACCGATCCTTGGCGGCTGAGCATTTGTCTGAAAATTCATGCCACTGATTAACAAAAGCATTGCTGAAAAGCACAGGCAAAACACTTTTTTAGGATTCATAATAAAACTCCTTTTGTAAAACCACACACATCACAAATATAACTCATTAACAGGACCGGTCTCGGCCGAAGACCTTCCTATGTAATTTTCATTTAAATACAACCAGTTTATCTTCCGACTTCTGATTCATATAACTTAATCTTATCCATTCCGGACTAACATCAGTACTGATGATTCTGACTTCGTCAATACTTCCCTTGAAATAGCCAAATCCCTGATCAAAAGGAATCTGGATTGGCTCTGCAAACCTGCCTATATTCAAATCATTCGAACTCTTTCGGACTGCACTCTCATTGAACCACATGTCGATCGTACTGTCAACCATTTCCCCGTTACAATAGAGATACTGTTGTGTTCCTTTCCGGACTCCAACAAGGTATGCCCACTGTTTTTCAGTTACAGGAATGTTGGTAACCTCCCAGACTTTCTCATCACCATCAAACTCCACAAACTCCCATAATGGTGTGGTAATGATGACGTCTGCAGAAAAAATGGATGAACGGAGATAATACTGTTCATATCCCTTTGACAAGACGCAACGCGATTTTATACCTATGGTGTCAAGAGAAACCCAGGCGCTTAATGAATAATAACCGTCCTGAGGAAAATTGATTTTACTCTCTGCTGTATTATTCATGGTGATAAAATCGGATATTCCATTGAATGTCCGGCAGTTTCCAATTACACCTTTACCAATTAAAGGCTGTGCAGTATCTGGCGAAGAACCATCGTACCTGTTGAATGTTGCATCACGGATAAAATCATTCTGCTCGTCCCCCAAATGCCATACACCCTGAAACCCGGAAGCTGTATCGAAAACCAGTTTACTGTTTGAATAATCCTGAGCATCCGGATTACCCCAGTACATAATTATTGATTGAGTACTGTCATTTCCGTAAATGGTATCGATTTTAACCCAGACCGCAGCATATCCGGCAGCAACATCCCACTTCTCAATTTCATGCGGTAAAGGGGTACCATTACACGAAGTAAAGCGGATATCCTCACCATTTTCTGCTGCCTGGGAGAAATCAAAGTTGTTTTCGGTCAATCGGATCAGTACCGGAAAATCATACACTTCAGAATAGACACCTGCACCAGACACAGTTGTATTTAAGTAAATGCTGCGTTTATTGTTCCAGGAAAAATTGGAGATGATTGTAGTATCCGATGGTTTTACCAGCACGTCTTTTTTTGTAATGGCTGTACTGTCACTGCCGGTAACAAATCGGATTTCCGGTATTTTTCCAGCAGGTACAGAGTCCAAAAGGATCTCGCTTTCTTTTCCATCAATCAGCCTGGCAATGTCGGTACCGGGAATGATGACATAACCTTTCGCAGTTTCTATCCCGGGAATCAGCTTTACCGACCCTGGAGTCAAAAGCGAATCTGAAGGTACAAATATGGTATCATCATCACTTGTCACTTCGATTCCGAAAACAAGCATACGGGTCCTATTTTCAAGCTGTAAAGCCTGAATATTATAACGGCCCGGCTGAATATTTTTAAACGTATACTGACCAGTTGCATCGCTAGTGTCTATTAGGGAATCTGCAACATTGCCCATCAAAGCCGGATTGTAATTTTCCGGAATCAGTTTAACCTGAGTAAACGGAGCAGGAACATTGCCCGGAAACACAACTTGCCCCACT
The DNA here is from genome assembly GCA_964411655.1 of uncultured Fibrobacter sp. Taxonomy (GTDB): domain Bacteria; phylum Fibrobacterota; class Chitinivibrionia; order Chitinivibrionales; family Chitinispirillaceae; genus JAAYPC01. Next base: position 36,850 of record CAYPMS010000021.1, on the reverse strand, counting down.
ATTTCCACTTCCGAACCACCGCCGCCCTGGCTGCTCACAGATGTCTGCTGTGAACAGAATATTTGCAGCACAATCTGGATAAGAGACGCAACACCAAGAAGAGACTTTTTCATGATTCATCTCCATTGTAAGTCTCTGTCATGGGAAATAGTTGAACGTTAAGCTGATAAACCCTGTCAGGATTTTCAGAGTTTTTGGCAATCTCCATAATTTTACGTCTGGCTCTTCTTATCTCCTCCTGGATCTCCTCAAAATCCTTTTTTGAGACGGAGAAGGTCACAGAGGAGAAGTTGCACTCCTTTGAACCATTATTAATGGCTTTGGCGGCAAGCATCAGGTTATTAATGATAAAGTTATTAAGAGTCAGAGATCGTATGTCACTACTGGTGCTAAGAAGGGCATTTGTCCTTTTATAAAATCCTTCCTCATCTTTTTCCACCAGTTTAAGTTCCACAAGAAGTCTGATGGCATTCTCAACCTGCTTTTCGCTGATAGCCGGAATGATGCTTTTGCCAAGAAGAGCGAAGTTTTTATCGGTTAACGGAAAAAATGCCAGCGATTCCCGAACCGCTGTATAGTACCATTTATCGTAAAACATATAATGATTAGCATCCAGAACTCGCACAGAAGACTCCTTGAATGTCATCAGTTCTTCGAAATGACGTTTTTTCTCCTCATGACTTTTAGCCTGGCAAAAAAGTACCATGGTCTGAAAATAATCACGCTCTCTTTTATTGAGTTTGAGAGCATGGGATAGTGCTATTGCCGAATTTAGAGTGAAATTACGCTCGCCTTTGAGCATTTTGGCAAAATTGCCCGGATTTATACCTCCCAGCGAGGTAAGATACCGATAGGAAAACTTCGGGTTTTCCTTCTTCTTATCTTCATAATAGTCAGTCAGATACTTACGAAAATCGGTATAGTTAAAGATATTTAGCATACCCGTCTCTTTGAATAACTGATCAAAGCCAATATAATCAGAAAAAAAAGAAGCTGCAGAATAAAAATTCTGTGAGATGTGTTCAAATGAAAACACCGGGTGGGAGAAAAAAATACCTAATATTATGATATTTAAACAAATATCATAATTTTCATTTCTTATGCCGATAATTTTTATGTCAAATAATTGAAAACATCCTTTTACTCTGGTTCATAAGACAAAGCAGACATAATCATAGCATGTGTTCTCAAAAAGATGTACAGAAATAACTCCGAATGCTAACAATTTCGGGAAAAGAAATAAAATCTAACTTATTTTGAAATAATGTAACTTACTCTGTAAAAAGGAAATAACCATGTATAAAAACCTGACTGTTCTGTCTTGTCTTGCTGTTATGGTTTGTTTAACCAGTATACATTCAAATGTGAAACTTCCGAGTACTTTTTCAAATTCTATGGTGCTTCAGCAAAAAACCCAGGTGCAAATTTGGGGTACTGCAGCAAATAATGAAACTGTTACTATTGAATTCAACCGGCAAACAAAAAGCACTATTGCCGAAAATGGATCGTGGACAATAACTTTGGATCCGATGGATGCAGGTGGGCCGTATACCATGACCATAAAGGGCCAGAACTCTGTCATGTTATCCGACATATATGTAGGAGAAGTGTGGCATTGCGCCGGACAGTCCAATATGGATACCAGAGTCAGTTATTATCCTCATTATAAGTCAGTCATGAACAGTACTTCCCTTCCAATGCTCAGATATCTGACTATACGGCAACCTGGTGGGGTAACCAATAATGTTTGGGAAACCTGCACAACCCCCGAAAAGATTGGCCGATTATCCGCATTAGGATTCTTTTTTGGGAAAGAAATATTACAAGCCCTGGAAAACAATATTGCTGTTGGATTAATAGTAACCGCAGTAGGTGGAACTACCATAGCCAGTTGGCTGGACCCGATCACCGTTGCAGATGATCCGCAAATCAAACAGATCGATTCTACTGCTGCAAGCATGTATAAAGCCTGGGTACAACCAGTCCAGGGTTATGCATTCAGGGGGACCCTATGGATGCATGGAGAGCAGGACAGACTGAATGGGCTATACAAATATTATCATCAAAGACTGAATCAGCTTATCCATGGCTGGAGAAGGATATGGAATATAGGAGATTTCCCCTTTTACATCGTTCAATTAGCAAACTGTGGATTGGTTCAGACCGACCCCAATGAAACCGTAGGTTCTGCTGTAATACGGGAAGCACAACGGCTTGGCCTTGCCATAAATAATACTACCTTAACTGTATTAATCGATATCGGAGACAGTCTTCACTTTAGCAATAAGCAGGAAGCAGGACGAAGGCTTGCATTGCCAGCCAGAGCTTTGATATATGGTGAAAAGCAACTGGTTTATTCTGGACCACTATTTATAAGAAAAATCATCGAAGGATCAAAGATCCACTGCCTGTTTATTCACTGTGGAAGTGGAATGAAACCTTCCTCGGGCAATAAATTAACCGGCTTTGCAATTGCAGGCAAGGATAACTACTATAGCTGGGCTGATGCAGTAATTCATGGAGACACTGTAACCGTATCGAACAGTTCCGTAGCTGAACCGGTAAATGTCCGATATGCATATGGTGCCAACCCGATTGGAAACCTTGTAAATTCTGAAGGTCTTCCGGCATCACCTTTTACCACTGAAGGGGCTCAATTGCCATTTGATACCTCGGAGACTGCAATTATCAATCTGCCTGGATCTGCAGGAAAAACAACGGATAAATTGAATAATAAACAAACCCCCGGCAGGCTTACCATATTTTCGCTGAATGGGAAGAAAATCTTTGATAAGAGCTATGATTCAAGAATCGATAAAAATGAGTTAAATCTCATTCTGAGAGGAATGAAATCTGGTGTTTACATTATATACGGTTTAACTGGTGATTATGAGCAGGGCAGAAAAAATAACTCTGTCCTGATTAATTATTTCCGATAAACAGCTGATTGTATTCACTTATTTATAGGGGCACAAAAATGAAATCAACACAAAAAATATCATTAATTCTCTTCCTGATTACTGTTTCTGCCCTGGTGTTTGCACAATCCACTCTTAAAATAACTATTATCGGCGATTCTACCGTCTGCAATTATGCTTCATCGAAGTACCCCCAGGCTGGCTGGGGACAGGTTTTAAATCGTTTTTTTACTGCAGGATCGGTGATTGTTAATAACAGGGCAATTGGCGGCCGAAGCTCAAGAAGCTTCTACCAGGAAGGAAGATGGGCAGAAGTATTATCAAATTTAGAAAGCGGCGAATACGTTTTCATTCAGTTCGGGCATAACGACAGAGACTTCACTAAAGAGGAAAGGTATACCGATACTTCCCAATATAAGGAATATTTGCGTAAGTATGTCAATGAATCCCGGGGGAAAGGTGCAATCCCTGTACTTATCAGTCCTATGAATATGAATGCCTGGAACGGATCAAATGTAAGGGAAGTCTTTTGTGAGGGCGCCAACAACTATAGGGGAGCCATGTTCAATGTTTCGAAGGAGCTTAATGTCCCTTTCATTGATCTTGAAAAAAAATCGGTTGCCCTGCAGAAAAGAATGGGACAGAACTATTGTGCAAAGTATATCTATTTAGGTTTGGATGCAAACGAATATCCCAATTTCCCTGATGGCTCCTCCGATGGAACGCATTTCCAGGAGATGGGAGCCAATTTCATGGCAAAGTTTGTCTGTGAGGGAATAGAAGAACTCAAATCTCACCCTGATATGGCAAAACTGGCAGCTCAGCTAAAACCCTTGCACAAACTGGAAGTCCTGTCTAATAAACCAGATGCAGGAATGATTACCGAAAGTGGAAACACATTCCCTGAAGGTGTTTCCATTACATTGAAAGTAAAACCGAATGCAGGGGAGAATTTCACAGGCTGGTATGATTCTTCAGATAAAAGTGTTTCATCATCGCATATGTATACTTTTACCATGCCTGCCGGTGATGTCTCATTTCTGGCCCGTTACCAGGGAGGAAAAGATCCGGTCCATATTATTAAGAGTAAAATAACCTATGCTGAAAATTTTTCCTTTGATCCTTCCGACTACTCTATCAAAGTTTTTCGTCCTTTTGGCAATATCAAAATCGAGGTATTCTCTGCAGATGGTCGAAGAGTCCTGATAAAGCAGATACATCAGGAATCGGGCACAGATGTCATAAAGATCCCACTTAACAGGCTTAATGCAGGCAACTATATCCTGAAGACTACAATAGATGGAGATGAAACTGTCAATAGCTTCAGATACCTGAATTAATTTCAGAAAAACTTACTGTTTATTGAAGAGGAAGATGTTTGCGGTTGTTCTGGTAAGATGAGAATCCTTAGCAAAGGCGTAATTTGGTCAAGGGTTCTTTTTTACGTTCCTTCCATCTGAAAATTTACTTAATGTCAGATGAAGACAGGAAATAATTCCTCTTAATATAAACTGCCTGTGTAGAAATAATAAACAATGTAGAAAAGTTTATTTTTTATTATTGCTTTCTGCTTTGCCCTGACTTACTTTAACTTATACAGGTGACAACGTTCTTATTTGCTTCACTTATCAGTGTATCTTTCACCTGTAAGCGTTCTTATCCAAATTTGTTGTTCCCCAATTTTAGTATCCGTTGCTTCTCTTGACTGTGTTTTAAATTTGAAAGGAGGGACTGGCTAAAATAACATTGATTCATATTTAGTGTACCAGAAAAAAGGTAGTGTAGTTTTTCAATTTTTCAATTTAATATCAAGGAGAACTGAATGAATTTATTTGAAAATATGCTTAAAATGCATTTGGTGTTTTGTTGTTTGGCAATAATTCTTTCCCAGTCTGCAACCAAAGCTCAAATTGAGCATTATAGTAATGTAAGGGATGTCCAGAATTCAACTACTGAACAGGTACTTGATCTGACAATCAGTCTCTATATTCCGTGGTCCGATATAACTGACGAGATAAGAAGAGAATATGAAACCGCAATTGAGTCTTATGCAGATGGTATTTACCAAATTACAAATGGTGGACATCGGTTAGGAAAAGTAAGAATTTTTTGCGGTGCCAAATTCAATAATATGGCTGATATAATCTGGATTGAAAACGGTAGAGCCAATGCCCATATCAATGGATTCAGAACTATCGAAGGTAGAAGAATCCAAATGAGTGACAATTTCAATTGGCGAAAAGTGAGAGGCGGAGATGCTACGATGCTGGAACGTGTAGGATATACTTTGGCTCATGAATCCGGGCATTATATCTATTCAGTATACGATGAATATGTTATTGATAATGGAGATGAAGAGGTTATTCCTTCAATAATGAACAATCAATCATATGCTATTAATGGAAATCATCAATGGCTCAGCTTTTCAACATCTTTCAATATTGGTGACCTTACAAAAACCATGCAGGGAAGGGAGTATGAAGCAGATGCATGGACAGTTCTTACAAGGTTGCCATCTGATGATCCGTATCAAATGAATCCGGTACGAACTCAATATCCCGTATTAAACGGGCGTGCGCCGACTGCTGCTGATCAATTTACCGATCCAAACGGTACTGTATGGTCATGGATAAGAAATGTCCCAGTGTCTACTGCACGTGACAGCTTGCAGATAATTTGGATGAGCAATGCTATTGATATTGATTTGGCTCTGGATGTTTCAGGAAGTATGGCTGGTCAACCTATTGAGGATTTAAAAAATGCTTCAAAGGCATTTGTCAGGGCAATCACTGATTTTTCTGATAATCTGGGAATCTCAACTTCCATCGGTATTACATCATTCAGCAGCACACCATCAGATATATATCCTATTACAGCTATAACAGCCGGTAATGTTAATGATATTATTTCTGTAATTGACGGGTTGAGTGATGGCGGTTTAACTGCTATGTACGATGCGTGTCTGGTTTCCAGGGATAAACTTATTGCGAAAGGGACAGATGATCCGGTCAGAATCGGTATGCTTTTCACAGATGGAGCGGAAAATAATTCCATTGAAAAAAATCCTGACAATGTAATAGCTGCTTTCAAGGATTATAATATTCCCATTTATACATTCGGGTATGGTAGTGGAGATTACCATACAAATGCGCAACAGCTTTCATCTGGAACCAATGGGCAGTTTTTTGCTAACCTGTCAGATGCAAGTGGAATTATAAATGAATGGATAAGAATTTATGATAATGCCGCAGATCTGCAATATTCTATTATTGGAGAGTTTTCACAATCCCAACTTGAATTCTTTATTGATCCTACAGTAGAGGCCTCTGTTCTTCAAATAAGCTATCAGCTGGCAAATCAGAATTCCTATTGCAATCCAGTTATAAGAGACAATAATGGAAAAATGGTAGAAGCAGGAATTACCAGAATTCCACTGACCAATGTTTTCCCGAGAGAAGAGCTGGCTATTGTAAGTATAAGCTCGCGTAGCATTGAAAATGCGGCAAAAGGTAGCTGGACCTGCACCATAAATTCAAACGGATTGGTAACACCGGAAGTAACTGCTCGCGTCAAAATTAAAGGAAAGCCGCAAGGCACATACTCTCTTGTTCTGGATGATGCAAGCGATGGATATCATAACGCAACTACACCGCTGCTTCTGTGGGCTTCTGTGGGAAAATCCGGACTTATAACAGGAATAGAATATAACGCAACAATTACAAGTCCTTCCGGTACAGTAACCAATGTTGCCTTAAATGATCTGGGGCAAAACGGTGATGCTACTGCGCATGACGGCATCTACTCAGCTTATTATTCCAATTTTCCAGAAGATGGGCAATACATTTATAAGGTATATGCTACCAATTCACAAGGTGATGCATTTTATGCCATAGATGGTGTTGAGTATGAAATAGCGCCTCCCGATTTCACTTTTGATACTGTTTATGTCAGCGAAAATTTTTCAAGAACAAACTACAAGGTCATACATGTGACAAATGCAGGTCAGTTGCCTGATTCTACATCGCTTATGATGGATTTTGAAGATGCCTCCTTATGGTCGATGATTTGGACTTCTGGTGTTTTACAGGATGAATTTTCGATAAGAAGCACTGGAAAAGCTTCTCTTCAAATTCAGGGAAATTATTACCAGCAGATCAAAAGTATAGATGTTAGTACTGCAAGTCTGCAGCCTGTAAGTAATAAGATAGCTTTGGATGTTTATACTGGAGGTGTTCAGAACAATCCCTGGTGGATTGGCCAGGTTCAACTATTGGTGAATTGCCCATCTGCCGGAATATATAATCAATATATTGGTCATGGTGAACTTACCGGACGGCCCTTAGACCAATTCAGTACATTTGAATTTATTATACCACCAAACGTTATGCAGGTGTTAAATGGCGATTATGATGATTTTTCATTTTCAATCGCTCTTAATACTAACGGTGGTACGGGGTCATACTATTTTGATAATCTCCGTTTTGAACATTAATTATTTAAAAGGCTACGGGTTATACTCGTAGTCTTCAGATATTTAAAAAAAAGACTATATTTTAGAAGAGATCACGTAGTGCTTTGCACGGATACTTTACGCTTAAAGAACAGCAGTGATAATCGTTGGTAAATGGGTAATATATACCTGTGTATTATAAAGGAATATAAAGGATGAACCGGATAGTACTATTCAAGAAGGCTCTTTTAATTATGTTTTTAATAGCAACTTCAAATATGAAACTTTTTGGAGGTGATCTAAAATATAACCTGTATGCCGGTTTAGGTAACCCGGAACCATCTGAAAATGTAAATCCGATTATTTTCAGAACTTTCAAAGAGTGGGATAATTATATAGAACGCCATTTTTTTGCAGATACAAGGAGTTTGCCCGGAATTCCCAAAATTACTTATAAATGGAAATCTGATTCCGCTAAGTTTAACCGATCCGTTTCAATTGCCTTTGAAGGAAACAGAATTACAAGGATTGTTGATGTCTGTGATTCAATTGAAAAAATAATTATCAAATACAAACCCGATGATGAAGAATATTTTATAATAGACTATCAGGATGATCCGAAAGGTGTTAAAACTCCTTCTACTGCCATTGTTTTCTATTTTATAAATTTTAAAAAAGAAGACATTTCAGATAAACAAATTGTTTTCATAAAATCTAACGGCAATTAAACAAACTGTTGATAAAACTAATCTGAAATTCAATAATTAAGGTGTAAAAAACCGATAATTTAATAACAAATCAAATGTACAGAATGATTAAAACAAAAATAATCAACTGCATATTGGTATTGACACCAGCCATAATATTTTCCAACAGTTTATGGGTTAATCATATTAACCGACATGAGGTAACAGACCTTCTTATTGAAGGGGATTATCTCTGGATTGCTACTTCTAACACCGGATTAATACGCTGGAAAACAAAAACCGGCGATCGTCAGATCTTTGATTTGAACACTGGTTTTTTTTCAGATAATGATTTCCATCTTGCATCAGACAAGTCAAAAAATATATGGGTAGCTTCAGGAAATGTCCTTGCGTCTTACAAAAATGAAAGCTGGAAACGGAAATATAATTTCCAGAGCAGGATTAATGATCTTTCGATTGATCTTGCCGGAAATCTGTGGGTCGCTCTTTCCCAAACGATACAAAAGCAGGAAGGTGATTCTTTCAAACATGTAATTGCATTTGACTCTCTTATCGAAAAGAATAAATATGTTAATGAGATAGTTTCTGGAATCGAAGACAGCTGTGTGTATGTTAGAGTTGAAAACAAGATCTTTCAATTTAATACGAATGGAATATTTCAAAAAACAATAGAGATTCCATTGGTTGACCCGTTTAAAATGGCTGTTGGCAGGGATGGCCTTTTTGTTACTGCAATAAGCATTATTGGTTTATATAAAGATAATAGCTGGAAATTTTTTTCCACTGACAGTGGAACCCTCAGTGAATCGGTCCTCGATTTTTCTGCTTCTGATCAGGGGGATATTTGGGCGTATGGTCAGGATTTAATGGTTTTTGAGAATGGGCAATGGGCAGTAAAGTATAAATATAAACAGGGCGACACCAGAATTAGAGCCGTAGCTCCGGTAAATGGGAATATCGCCTGGGTGGGTGGAGCCTATTTTTTGGGAAAACTTGTCTGGGGTGAATTACAACCGATTAGCGAGAATTCACCTGCAAGTAATGAAATCAGTTATATATACTCTGATAAAGATGGGACCATCTGGGCACAATGTTGGAATACTTTGAGCAGATTTTCAAATGGAAACTGGACACATCCTTATGCCCGCAAGACCAAAGGTATGCTTCAGACAAATGACAGCGTTTTTTATTTTATCGAAAAAGACAATGTTTTTGCTTATGGGCGACTGGTCAATGGTGTTAGAGAAAAGCTCCTTGTAGGCCATAATTTTGTACCACCAGGTGAAATCAATGCAATTTCTGAGGACGTATATGGAAATATCTGGTTTGCTACATCAGAGGGGATAATTCAGAATGGCAGTGATACACTTTATTCCAGCAATAATTGCGGATTCGCATCCAGCCATATTAATACTATTTTAGCCATGCCTGACTCTTCCTTATGGATAGGTGGAAAAAATGGAACTTTGGCATGTTATAAAAACAGAAACTGGATCATTGGTAATCTCGAACAATCACATAATATTACTGCCCTTGCTTTTGATTCAGGCTGTGGTTTGTGGATAGGAACAAATAATGGCATATTCACCATTGCAAAACCATCAGATAATATGACTGCTGTTAAAATAGAGTCTGATTTGCGAAATATATCGAGCATTGTCATTGATTTTAAGAAAAGGATATGGGTAGGTACTAATGAGGGGCTGGGTTGTTATGAGAATGGAAAATTGAACATTTTACGTAAAGATAAAGGCCTTACATCCAATATGATAACATCGCTTGAACTGAACAATGATTCTGTTCTGTGGATAGGGACTTACGACAGAGGAATAAGTACACTGAATTTGAAATTATATCCCCTGCAAAACAGATTAATTACAAACAGCAAAAAAACGAATCGCTCAGTTTCAAATTATTTGATTCATTTTGGAAACAGGAAACTGCTTTTGGAAAACGGGAATAATTTTTTGCTTAATGGAAGGAAGAGACTTGCAGTTATATCGGGAAGACCTACTACTAATTTGTATATCTTTAACTATGATGAAAAACATTTAAAAAAATCTACAGCCAGCATAAAGTAAAAGAGAGCAGATCACTCACAAAGGAAATTATTATGAATAACAAGCAAAAAAATAGCAAATTACGATATGTAGCCATTGCTTTGGCAGTCTTGTTTTCAAATGCTTCTGCAATTGACTTTGAAATAGATCTATCATTAACTACATATGGAGGATTGGGCAATATAGTGTCAGCAGATACTGTTACTCCAAAAGTTTTCAGAAGTTTCAAGGCCTGGGATAGTTACATCGAAACAAATATGCTTGCTGATACCCGCACATTACCAGAAATGGGAGATTTTCCTTATTGGAAAAACGATTCTTCTTATTTTGAAAATTCAATTGCTATTGCTTTCGAGGGAAACCGAATCGCAACGATTCTTGATGTTTATTCTTCAGAAGATCAAATTGTTGTTAAGTACAAATTGAGCGAAGATGAATATACCATAACTGATTATCAATTTGATCCTCAAGGTCGGGAATTTGAAGCAACTGCAATTGTATTCTATTTTTTACGCAGTGAAACCATCGATCTCAAAGAGAAAGAGGTTGTTTTCCTGCTAAATAATATGTCGGTGAAAAAGCTTCGACCGGTAAGCCCTGTTCACTCAGCTCTGAGAAAAGCTTATAAAACCAAAAAAGTTGATATGTCAGGAAGATCTGTATCGGAAAGCAAAACAAGCGGAATTTATATCATGAAATCTGTCAGGCATACTTTGAGAAAAATTGAAATTAAATGAGAGTGCTTATTGCTGATTTTTTTTCATAAAACAGTCGCGCAATTCTTCAATATGTTTAGCAGAAAGTCCGGTATAAAGGCCCTCACAATTTCAGCTCATAACTGGCCTCCTCAACCCCCAGCTTCTCTCCCTGAACCCGCAGAAAACCACTCACCCCGGTTCTCCAAATCACTTCCAGCTCCCATTCGCCACTATCCTGAAGGATTTCTACTGGTACACTTAAAAAATTCTCTGCTTCAGTTGCCCAGGGAAAGATCTGCCATTCTCCATCAATCACTTTTCTGGCTCTTATTTCCAAAACAGCACCTGGCCCGTTGCGAACCTGCACCAGTGACCACCATTTCCCGCTTCCTTCCTTAACATGCAATGATGGTGGTCCGTCCGAAACCCCTTGAGCTCCATCACAACTGACCCATTCCCACTCTCCGGAGTATCGACCCGGCTGGTCTTTCATTATTTCACCTGCCGGAGCACCACCGAGATCTATTCCGCAGTTGTCATCCGGGCATTTATCCATGATACGCACAACTGTACTGCGGATTTCTCCATCTCTGGTTCTTACAAGCACCCGTGCACAGGCACCGCAAATTCTCCCGCTCTGCCACTGGCCTTTCAGATCACCCGGAAACTGATTCACATTTATTGCAGCGTAATAATGGATTCCTGTTGATCCATAATTACAGGCCCCACCTTGAGAAAATTCAGGATCGCTGACTGATCCGTAAGTGGTCACATCACCTTCACCACCTTTATCGGTAAAGACCGGAATGCCTGGAGTGACATGTCCCACCCCAATTGGCATCAGCTTAACTTTTATCTCCTTCTGTACTGAATCAGTGATCGCCTTCCGTACAGTCTGTGTTCCTTCAGCAGAAACGATGAGTATGTCTCTGAATCCGTCTTCTTGAGAATGCTGCTGAAGATATATCTTTCCCTTCCTGATAACACCTGGTTTTCCGCAATGAACTCTATTTGCACATACCACATGCCTGATAACTGCCTTTATCTCCCGGCTGTTTACTATCGTTAAATACACTCCTGAAGCCATATCAGCCAGAGGAAGTCGAACAGTATTGTTTTTATTAACACCTGCGATAACAGATGATCGGAAGACCTTGCTGCCTTTTGGATCATAGATTATGACTTCTGCATCCGAACCAGGATTGAGATCGAATTTCAGTACAGATCCATTCTGAGTGACAAACGATATATTTCCAGCTTTTTTATTTATCGAAGAAAGAATTGAACCTTCGGTAAGTTCGAATTTCCCATATTGATCTGTGCGTGTACTCAAGGAATCTCTTTTATAAAGAGATACTCTGGCTCCGGATACCGGTTGATCAAGTTCATTCAGCACGACTCCAGAGAGATGGATATCGCTGCTGAATGTTATCTGGAAAAAGAACACGGCAGAAAGCATCACCAGGGCAGCTTTAAAATTCATTCTATCCGTATTTACTTAATTTCTGGTTTAGATGTTTTTTCACATATCGTTTGTACTTTTTTTGTTTTCAATATTCTGTTCTGGTTATCCCTTAAAACTGAGACTGTGACCCCCTGTACCTTTTTAGGCGAATTTGGTAGTGAAAGGTTAGGGCGATTAACCTGTACCCTTGATACCAGTCTGCCATCGAGTGTGTAGTTGCAGAGAAAGAAGCCGGAGTTAATATCCCGGTCGATAATATGTAAAGATGCCTTTGGAGAATTGTGTTTTTCCGAAACAGCAGTCATTGAGAGCGGGTAACGTACAGCGATCCCTCTACCAGCGGTGCTTCTATACACTACTCCAAAGATGTTAGCATCACCGCGGACAAAATTACCATTTGAGAGGGCGCCAAACTGATGCCTGTCATCATCGATACGGTTCCAGCTTTTGGCTTCATCGATCGACTGCCAAATGCCTTTGACACCGTTAATCGTACCATACATGTAAATAGCAGGATAAGAAGCACCAGGAGCCTCTTTTCCAAAACCGATCGCTTCGCTGTGAATGATTTTTTGAGTATATACCGGATCAGCTTCTGGATCAATTTTTGTAAAAGTCACACCGCCATCGGTCGATCTGGCCAGGAAACCACCATTGACTCCATCCCAGGAATACCCGGTCACCCAGAGATGGCCCTCCCTGCCTGGAGTGACCTCCATATCGGTTGTAAAAGAAAATTCCGATCCCCCAATTTTGGCGAAAGATTTGCCCTTATCGGTACTTTTATATACACCGTTGCCAATCGCGTAAAAGACATCCTGATTTACAGGATCGGCGGTAGGAAAACATTTGTGTGCAGAAATACCGCTACACTCAGACCAGGTTTCGCCCCAGTCATCTGAACGAAGCAGGATGTTTTTACCGTCAGGATTCCATAGTACCACTTTTCCATCGGCCGATACAGCGATTTTTCCTTTATAGTTCTGTTTCGGACCGGGGTGGGTTTTGAATTTTGTCCAGGTTTTCCCGGTATCTGTAGAATAGTAGAGTGGGAAAACATAATCTTTGTCAGTCTCATCTTTATCATTGCCCCCCACCCTTACCACCACAGCCGGATTTTTTGCAGCATAATCGATCCCTGTTGTTGAGCCTATCTGTGGCTGGTGACGTTTACCTTTGACTGGCTCGGTGATATTTGTATGCACAAAGCCATCATAATCACCAATGACCGTTATCAGCGGGCCACCGGGTATACTTACCAGATCTTCGGGAACAGTTTCTTCAAGATTTTTAACCATGAATTTCCACGTGAACCTTTTACCAGGTGAAAAATTATCTGTCATGAAAATCCCGTTTCCAGATGTAACAAATACCCGCTTGGGGTTGAATGGGTCAAATTCGATGCTTCCTGCCCAATGAATACTTTCACCTTCAATCCAGTTATAGCCGTTTTTGTCCAGTACCGCAACCGGTGCATCTTCCGGAATGTTACTTATTTCCTCATCAGATATGTTTCCAAACACACTGATCCAGGTGGAACCGCCATCAGTGGTGGCGAAGATTTTGTCTCCCCATCCTGCACGGGTCGAGTTGTTCCATCGCTGGGGTTTCCAGGTGTTGATCGTTGAAACCACCAGATGATTGGAATCTGTCATATCCATGCATATACCGCCATATCCGCCTAAATGGGCATCCCAGATAGTTTGCCCGGGATAATCGGGGTTTGGCGGATCATCGATCAGGTTTTCAGGTGAGATATTTTTCCAGGTCTTGTTCTCTGTGTCATAACGAAGCAGTGCACCTCTTGTTATTGTTGTGTTATTACCAAAACCGGGTCCGGCACCGTTTGCGGTTGTTAAATAAAGATACCTGCCCCCCGGAGTAAGAACCGCTCGCTGAGGCATCACCGCTTTTGACAGCGTGGGCAGAGCAATAAGTTTCCATGATGATCCGGCATCATCTGAAACGTAAAGATTATCACCTGTTACAGACATGCCGATATAGATCCGTTGAGTGACTCCACCGGAAGAGCGATTCTTATCAAAAAGAACAAAACAGATACCCTCATTACTGGAAGGAGCTTTAACAGAAGAGATTTTTAACCAGGTGGAACCACGATCTGTGCTTTTCCACAATCCGTCTTTACGGGTTCCACAAAAAAGTATATCCGGGTTATTGGGATCGACCGCCAGGCGTTCGCCGTTCTGACGACCATAACCATTACCATGTGCCTTAAACATGGCAGTTACATTAATGGTATCGAAAGTGTTTCCATAATCATCGGAACGAAGAATCATCGTTTTTCCATCATTCCAGTATTCAGTTCCGGCAAACATATATAATCGGTTTGGATTTGAAGGGTCTATGGCGAGCGCCTCAATTCCAAATAAGCCGTTATTGCTGGGATCAAGCCAGTCATTCAGCGGAATCCATGATCGGTCAGCTTCGTTCCAACGGTAAGCCCCTCCAACATCGGTTCTGGCATAAATAAGGTTCTTTTCGGTTGTCGAGGTGATAATAGCAGATACAAAACCACCTCCACCCATGGTCACAGTTCCCCAGGTGAATGATTCAGCAGAAACGAACTGCGATACCATACATAGTAATAATAGATACCTGTAAAACATAAAGAATCCTTTAAGAAGACACAGATGAATATTTTTTTATCATTTAATTATAATTTAATAACAATCAAAGGTGGAATCACTTACTATCTGAAGCTAAATCACTTAAACTGAAGTGCTTTTAGTATATCGGAGACAAAAACCAGAAGAAAACCGCAGGACCTTGCAAGTGATTAAATGTGAGTTATAAGAGAGGTTCAACAGCACTGGTATGATCAATGTGAATCACAGCATGAAACTGATCTGCCATGCGTGCGTTAAAATAATGGCTTACTCTTTCTGATTCGGGAGTATAAACCACTCCAACCGATCGTTCCAGATGATCCTGTTTGAAGGTATCCAGGTCAGAGGTAAGATCGTTAAAATCAAGCATGAATGTTTTTATATCCGTATTATGGAACAACTCTTCATAGCTGCCATCCAGAGCCGGATTAAGGGTTTTCTTTTCCACCTTTGCTCCCCAGTGCGATGCTGCTGCCACGGTTCCTTCATATGTAGTAAAACCCACCAGATAGGAATCTCCCCAGTGTCTGAAAAGAACCAGTTGTCCCAGACTGAGCTCTTCACTTTCTGAAAATTCGGTGGCCAGAGCATTACCCACGTGAGAATTGTGTGCCCATACCACGATTTTAGAGGCCCCGCTGATTTTTTTTACATGATTACTCACCTCTTCAACCATATCAGCCATGTGAAGATCTCTCAGATTCCAGGTTTTTACTCTTTTGTTAAACATTTCACGGTAATACTGTTCGGCATCTTTAGCCACCCTTGCATTCTGTTCTGCATAAAAGAGCTCCTCGCTTCCCTGAAGGTTGTTTTTCTGCAGGTACTCGTTTCTTTTTTTCTGCAACTCCAGAAGCTGATCAATCACCTGCTTCTGGCAGTTTTCTTTTACATAATTCATGGCCTGCCCATAGGAATCATCATCGCTGCCGTATCTGTAAAAACAGGCATAGCGTTTTCTGGCCATTTGGGCGGCATCTGGGTCGACTTTATCCAGATAAGAGATAACCGCTTCGATTGATGAGTACATGCTGTAAAGATCGAGCCCGTAAAAAGCGATTCTTTTTTCGGAAGACCTCTGCAGATTAATTTCTTTGAGCTGTTCGATAAAAGAGAGCATCTCTTTATTTTTCCACATCCACACCGGAAACCGTTTGAAACCCTCCAGGCTTTCAGTTGCGGATTTAGATAACTGATTACCTTTGAGAAACTGATTGATTTGCTGCACCTCCGGAAAATCGGCTTCAACAGCGATAACATTAAACCCTTTTTCTTTTATCAATAAAGAGGTGATTTGTGCCCTGGCAGTGTAAAACTGGCTGGTTCCATGAGTCGCTTCACCCAATAAAACGAAATGAACATCTGCTATGCGGTCCAATAGAGGATAGTAGCTTTTGGGGTCATTGCTCAAAGGATAAACAGTATTTCTGATGATTTTAATTAAAGAGGGTTGCTGGTTAAATTTCATAGATTCTCCGTCAAGTGAGCTAATGCGTAATGCACACACAATCTTTTGCTCTTTATAAGAGTAAAGAAATGAACGCTGAATATTTTTGCTGCAAATTTCATGTCAAAGAGCTCAGTTATATCTTATGGTGTGTTCTTTGCATCATTTTATCCTGAAAAATGGCATCCATTAAAAAACATCTGGAAAAATGTCAAAAACTATGCTTATAGCTATTTTAGTACTACCTTTTTACGGGGAGCTCTGGGCTCAGGAACTATTGACAGACACGTTAGGTTCATGCGGAGACTTTGTCGATTCACTGAGAAAAGAGAATGGAGATGGAGAGCGGGAAAAATTTTTAGCAATGGAACGAAAGCTTGCTGAGCCACCAAAGATCAGATATTTCATTGCAGGTTTTGGAACTTCCTATTTTGACAACATTGGAATAGGGCGATTAACCTACGATTTTTTTCTGGGTCGTTTCTGGCAGTTAAGAGATGGTTTTTCTATGGGAGCATCGGGAGAAATACTGACGGAGTTTAAAGATGCGATTCTGTTGAATGCGACTCTGAGTGTACTCTATTATCCCTTTTATACGTTAATAATGCCTTTTGGTTCAATTTCGATGGGGCCGGGTTACCTTCGGGCTAATCGGGAAAACCGTTACGGCCTTTTTAGTGGTCTGGAATTGGGAGCCATTTCTTCGAGCGCCTTTCCATTTATTCTGATAATTTCTGGCCGCCTCGATATGCTTGTAGGGGTTGGAGGGAATCACGGATTACCGCTTCCACTTGTTTATTCATTGAGAATAGCAACCGCCTTTTAATTCAAATACTTCCCTGGCACTGTCACGTAATCATTATAGGCTCTTAAAGCAGGAGGATTCAACCCTATAGGATGCTGGGCGTGCGGAGCTTCCTGGTTTAATTAAACAAGGAGCTTACCATGACAGCTAAAAAAGGCGATACAGTAAGGGTTCTTTATGTAGGCAAGCTCAAAGATGATACAATCTTTGACAGTTCAGGCCAGATTCCTATAGAATTTACCATTGGTGAGGGGATGGTAATTCCAGGTTTTGAGAATGCAATCATTGGTATGGATATTGGTCAGCACAAAAAGATAGAAGTTTCTTCAGATGAAGCCTATGGACCTCATCTTGATGAACTGGTTGCAACTATCAGCAGAGATCAGTTTCCGACAGCTCTGGATCCGGAGATAGGTAAACAGGTGAAAGTAGCAAATGAAATGGGGCAAACCTTTATAATGACCATTATCGATATCAAAGATGGCACAGTTACTTTGGATGCTAATCATCCGCTGGCAGGTAAAGATCTGATTTTTGATATCGATCTTATAGAGATACTTAAATGAACCTAAAAAAAAGGGTCGGAAAACTAAAAATTTTCCGACCCTGAATTTTTTTCGAAATGGTCCCTTATCTGCGACCGAATTTGATTTCTGATTCGACGGTTTTTTCAGTTGAATCGTCTTTATCCTGAGAGAATGATTCCTGAGCAGGCTCTAAAGCCCCTGCAGTGCTTTCTTCAGACAAGAATTTTCTTTTCGGTGCAAATTTTCTTCCATGTTGCATAGTTTCTTCAGTTCCGAAATCGTTTGGAACCAGTTCTGGTGCAACTGGGGTAATTTCTTTTGATACTTCCTGAACTGGAGTGTCGATTGGTTTTGTAATCTCTTCTTTTTCTGCATTGATCTGAGACTCAATTGTTGTCTTAGGATTATCTCTTCTGGAATTTTTATCATTCCAGTTGGAGCGACGGTCAGCTCGTTTTTGATCTCTGCCATTTTTACTGCCATCACGCCGGCGATTGCTATCTTTGGAGAAATTATCCTGAATTTTTCTGCGAGCAAACTCCTGGTCACGCTCGGCATTTTTTAACTTCAAATTGATGTCTCTCAATGATTTCTCAACCGGATCAGCAGCTGGGGTTGTAATATTAGAATTACCCGGCATCTGTGATCTGTTTTTGTTATCGGAACCGGAATGTCTTTGATTCTGTCGATCCCGGTCTTTTCTTTCATTATTGAAAGAGTTACCTGTTTTCTTTTCTGCAAACTCCCGTACCATTTTTCTGGTACTTCTGAGCATTGAAATTGTAATAATTTGCAGTATAACGACTATCAGAGTCGCAATGATTGCTGCTTCTGTCATATTTTTACTTCTCCATAGGTTTTTAATATCAGTGCATAACTGCTTTTTAATGGTGTTTTGTAGGCACGCTTATCTGCAATTTTTATTAATTGCCTATCATTATATTGCGTGTAATGATTTAAATAATTGTATATGCACCTGATTAAGATTCATAGTTTTTTTTAAAATCCGGAAAATTTTCTTATTTCACCTTACCTCCTCTCTTTGGGAAACAGCTAAAGGTTTTCCCTCACCATAGCTCACATTCGATGTGCTTCTACCTATACCCGGTTTTTTCAAAGAACTACTTTTTTTCAGATCTGCTGAGTTTTAAGAACTCATTATCCAGATCAGTTGCTTTCTTGAGTAAAGCACTCAGCGCTTCGATTCTTTTAAAAAGAACGTAAATTTTGCTCCAAAGAAAAATCAAAGTCAGAGAAAAGAGAAAAAAGATTAAAATCCACAAAGCTTTAATTAATTCCATGAGGCACTCAGGCAGGAATTTAAATAATGTACATTACCAAGATATTTCACGCCAAAATACATTGCAAGCCCCAATTTATTTCTACTATTTCTCACTCTTTATCAGGAATTAACCAGGTTTTTAATGTATTGGGGCAACATAAATGCCCCGTTATGAATTTCCTGGTTGTAATAGTAACAATTCTCTTTAAGTGATTCATATCTGTTAGAATCGAAATTATTAAAGATTTTATCATTCTGGCTGCATAATAGAAAACTGCAGACTCCTTCGGGAAATGAACGCATAGAACAGAGATAAGTCTTTTTGAATTTGAAAAAAGGAGAGACACTATCAATGGTTTTTCTCAGGAAATCAGCTTTAATTATCGGAGAATCGGTTTGAAATACTGCTATTCCATCGGCAGCCAGTCTTTGGGAGACCAGACGGTGGAAATCTGCGGTTTCCAGTGATTGCACAGGGCCGCAGGGGTCGTAAGAATCGATTATAATGATATCGAAGGATTCTTCATTGGATTTAAGATATTGATAACCATCATCAAAAACCACCTGAACCCTCTGATCTTTGAAAGCTGTAGCCTGATTGGGAAAAAAACGCTCGACAGTATCCTTTACCATTTTGTCGATTTCCACTATCACCACATTTTTCACGGTATCATGTTTCAAGACCTCACTGAGGCAGCCGCCATCACCTCCACCAATAATGCAGATCCGCTGAGGAGAATTATGCATAAGCATTGCTGGATGTACGATCATTTCATGATAATTACTGCTGTCAGATTCAGTTAATACAATTGTACCTCCCAGACACAGGATAAGGCCGAAACTGTAAGTATCAAATACTTCGATTTTCTGAAAAGGACTCGCATCACAGAACACCGAATGTTTGGCTCTGATTGTCAGCCCGGAAAGACCACCATTGATAAGATTTTGAATCCAGAGAGAGGATCCGCTATCAAGATGAAAACTCAAACTCATGATAACCTCTTTGTAGAAGGAGCCTTAAAACAAACAGTCCAGAGACTCCGGTTATAATCCGACTAATTATCTGCATTCGCCTTAATCGACAACCACGATTTTTGCTTTTGGAAAGCCATTGAAATTCGAAGCACTTGCCGTGGTATATGCGCCCATGGAGTTAAAAACCAGAAGATCACCGATTTCCATGAGTGGTAGACTGATGTTTTCATAGAGAACATCGATCGAGTCGCATGTAGGCCCCGCAAGTACCGAATTGTGGTGACGCCCGCTTCTGCCGGTAATCATGGGGTAATCGGCATGATCATACATTTTGCCTGAAAAAGAACCGTAGAGCCCTTCATCAAGATAATACCACCAGACACCGTTACGAAGAGATCTCCCCATGATTTTGGCCGCCAAAGTCATACAGGGACCGCTTATTACCCGTCCGGGTTCTGCAATGATTGTATAATTGGCGAAATAACGCTCAAGATATTCGACAATGGGTCTGCAAAACTTCGCCATGGGCAAAACAGAGGTGATATAATTAATGGGAAATCCACCTCCGATATCGATTATCTGAATATCTATCCCTCTGAGCGCAGCCTTAGTACAAATATCTCTGCAGTACTCCAGTGCCTCAATATACTTCATGGGACTTTCATTTTGAGAACCTGCATGAAAACTTATACCGGCAACACTCAAACCAAGTTCATGAGCCTTTCGAATCAGATCCCAGGTACGCTCCGGTGCAACTCCGAATTTATGGGACAGATTAACCAGGCATCCAGGGTTTTGAATGCTCATTCTGATGAGAATCTTCAGTTTATTTTTATAAGGAAGAAACTTCAGAAGTTCATCTTCATTGTCAGCCACAAAGATTTTAACCCCGTAATCCAGAGCAAAACGGATATCAGAATCCCTCTTGATAGGATGGGTATGGATTGTTCTATCGGCACTGATATTGGCTGATTTGAGGATGTCGATCTCGCCATTGGTACAGATATCAAAAGAGCTTTCTTCACTGTCCAGAATGGAGACAATTTCTGGTGAAGCATTTGATTTCACGGCATAATAAAGAATAACGCCGGGCAGCGCAGCTTTCAGAGTACGATAGCTTTCCCTGAGTTTGCTTTCTGATAAAAATAGAGTGGGAGTACCATGTATTTTTACAAGGTCCTGGACTTTAGCAAAATCCATAAGTGCTTTTTACTCTCTTTCCAAAGGGTCAGGAAATAAAATTATCTGGGAAATCCGGTTTGGCGTCTGTAATAATACGGGCAGGCCGTTTTAATATTTTGCTTATATAAGGGAATTGAACCTGCATGGACACATGAGTCTGGCCGGAGTAAACCTCAAGATTATCGATGCCGGATTTCTTAAGTGTTTTATCGACAGCCTCAGCTTTGATTCCAGATGCATCAATGTTGTCAGAACACAAGGTTATTGACCATAGAACTGCATACATCTGTATATAGAGATAGAAGGGGTTAACATTCTTGAAAACAGAGCACAACGTTTTCTGAATACAACTGAATGCTTTGGGTCTGGTTACCGGAGATTCCGAGTGCATTACAAAAATACCATAATCATCACGGAATGCCCGTTTAACAATACGGAAAAATTCTCTGGTGTAAAGCATCTTCGAAGGGCCGTAAGGATCGGTCATATCCATTATGATTATATCGTACTGCCCCGGATGTTGTTCGGTGAAAGCTCTTCCATCGATTACCTGTACATGAACCCTGGGATCATTGAAACAGCCTCCATGCACTGATTTGAGGTACTTTTTGGAAAAAGTAATCACCTTTTCATCCAGTTCTGCATTATCTACTCTTTTTACCCCGGGATATTTCAGTACTTCACGCAGAATACCACCGTCTCCACCGCCGATCACCAGTATGTTTCTGGGATCAGGATGACAACAGAAAGCCGGGTGCACCATAGGTTCGTGGTAATGAGGTTCATTGCGTTCTGCAACCTGTGTAATATTATCAAGCAAAAGCACCTTACCAAACTCATCTGTGTCAACCAGTTCGAGCTGCTGATATTTAGTTTTACCTTTATAAAGCGTCTTATTTATGGTGTAATAAAAACCGAAATTTGGATTAAGAGCTTCTGAAAATATCCGCCGGCCAGCAGAACTATTTACTCTCGATCGAATATGTTTCTGCATTCAAATATCTCCTGCATTTCCTTTTTTAAGAGGGTACGAATTCGACTGCGTTCATTTTTTGTGGGTCGCTGCAGCTCAGGACCAAAGAGATAGTTCTCCAGTTTGGGATTTTTCAGCATCATCTTACAGTGGAAAATATTATCTGAAACGATATTTATATCATAGGCAGTATATTTGTTTAATATTTCATCAGAGATATAATCCTGGATAGAGGTGATGTCCTGGTCCAGAAATATCTTTCTGCCATTAACATCGCGGGTAAATCCTCGCACCCTGTAATCCATCAATACCACATCCGAATCGAAACTGCTGATAAGGAAATCCAGCGCTCTCAGTGGGGAGATCGTTCCACAGGTGGAGACATCGATATCAACCCTGAAAGTAGCGATTCCGGTATTGGTGTTATTTTCGGGATAGGTATGTGCAGCGATATGGCTTTTGTCCAGATGCGCCAGGACCGGTTCATTTTCCAGTGGATGATGGCCTTCATTTATCAGGACCGTTACGCTTGCGCCTCTGGGATCATAGTCCTGAGTGGATATGTTGACTATTTTTGCCTGGATAATATTGGTGACTTCCTCGATAATGCTTCTGAGTTTTGCGGAATTGTATACATCGTCAATATACTCCAGATAATCTATCTGAGATGCCTTTGAGCGGGCATAACAGATATCATAAATATTAAAACTTAGAGATTTGGTGAGATTGTTGAAACCTTGAAGCTTGATTTTCCTTCCACGGCAACGATTAATCATTGAAACCTCCTTTAACTGAATTTAAACCCGGAGGGATTCTTCGATAAATCATTGCTTTTATAGCAGCAAAGAGAACCTGAATCACTTTATAATACCACCTTTGAGAAAAATTAAAAATATAAAAGATGGCTAAAGCTCATTGATATAGAGAGGTTTATAGCCACGATATTTGTTAGCAAAATAATTTATGAGAATAACCTCTGTTCGTTTATTTGGAGCGATATTTATAATCAGCCGGTCAGCAAAGAGTCTGCTCATGTGTAATCCTCTCCCGGAATCATCAAGCAATCCTTCACCGGTGATTTGACGGTCGATTTTATACAGAACAGTATTCTTGGTAAGCCGCCCCTGCAGATCAGTAACCGAAACCGCATATTTTTCCCGATCATATCCGCATTCTACGTAAATATATTCTTCAGGCTCCAGCTCGATATCTGTAAATTCCTGATATTTTTCGGTCCCATCATCCCGCAATGGAGCATGATAAATTGCATTGGTAATGATTTCATCCAAAATCAGTTTCATATCACCACAGGTGCCAAATTTATCCACGAAAAGGCTTATTATGCTTTCCCTTATTTCTCTGGCCTGACGAGACGATTTTATCTCATATTTCGCCATCATCATACCGTCATCCAATAAATACCGCTCCAGCCCGAAGATATCACCTGTTAAAAGCCCATAAATGAGTGAATCCAGTTCGGCAAAATTAAAAGGAACGGTTTTAGGAATTATGTTAGAGATCTCGTAATCTTTTGCAATGGTAATGTATTCATCGATATTGTAAGCGGTAATCAGAGCGGTTTTGGTCCCTTTATATTTTGAACGGACCTCCCTGAGCAACTCCGGCCCACTCATCCCAGGCATATTAATATCAGAGATGACCAGATCATACTTTTTCTTCTTAAGCATCTCCAGTGCATTTTCTCCAGTATCAGCAGTATCCAGCTCATATCTGTTTTCCAGAAAATCCACCAGCATCATCCGTATTGCTTTCTCATCATCCACGACAAGAATTCTGTACGGTAATCTGTCATTTACTTTTACCATCAGTGAATGCCACCCTTTTTGTTAAATTAATCAATTGTATCCTTTTCGTTCAATCGGAAGTATGATTGAAAAGACTGTAGTTTCATCGATACAGTCAAAAAAAATCCTTCCACCGTGCTCCTCGATTATTTTATGAGAAATACTCAGACCCAGTCCGGTGCCCTGACCAGGAGGTCTGGTACTGAAAAACGGATCGAATATTCTTGACCGGTTTGCCTCAGGAATTCCGATACCATTGTCACTTATGGTAATCAATACGTTCTGATCATCCTGAAGCTGTGTAGAAATAAGTAACAGACCACTGAAACTGATATTAGCCTGCAAGCACTCCTTTTTTTTTTCGAGTATCGACTGTACTGCATTGGAGATAACATTTATTATTACCTGCTCTATTTTGGCAGGGTCACAGTGAATAAGAGGCAAAGATTTCTGGAAATTGTAACGTTGATGAATTTCACTCATTCCCGGATAATGTATCACTTCAACTGCCTTGGTAATCAGGGAATTGATATTTATAAGAACACTGGTACTGTCTGCTTTGCGTGAGAGGTAAAGCAGATCACGCATGATACTGATGGCACGTGCAGAGGAATCCAGAATCGCTTTAACTCTTTCGATTCCCCTCTCATTGAGTCCGTATTTCTGGGGCATATCAAGCAGATTGACAGCCATACCGGAAATACCTGACAAGGGATTGTTCATCTCATGAGCTATCCCTGCAGTCATAATTCCTATGCTGGCCAGTTTTTCCGAACGGATCAACTGATCGCTGATACGCTTTTCATCAGTGACTTCTCTTGTAAATTCAATTACATGTACTACTCTTCCAGTTTCATTTGAAACTGGATAGGTTTTTATTTCAAAGAATTTGTTTTCATCGGCATTTTTTACATGAATACCTTTGCGTATAGCGACTTCACCGGAAAAGAATGTTCTGGATGCAGGACAGTCTGCACAAACAGAATCTCTTTTCCAGAGTACCTGGTAACAGCTTTTTCCAAGCAGTTTCTTTATTGGTTGTCCAACCAAAGTGGCATAGCTCTTATTCACCCGGATAATGGTGAACTTCCTGTCTATTATGCAGATAGCTTCAGTGATTGCATCAAAAACTGTCTCAAGTTCCTTCTTGCTGATCCTTATCTGTTCATCCAGAGTAACTTTCCTTGGAACTTCAACGGCTGAATCACTGTCAAAAAGTTCATATCTGCGGCATGTCCTCCATTTAGCCCACCAATATGCACAACCAATTGCCACAACTATTAACAGGACAGGTAATAATTGAATCATACCTATCCAGACCTCTTTTCTTATTTAAAATTCTTCCGGTCTGCGGCCTGTTATTCTCCGGGAATCAAAACCCGGTTATGCCATAATAGTATGACATGAAATCAAAAAAGGTGCAAGTTAAAGCTAAATGTAAAATTGACCCCCTTGTGGAGCAAAAATAAAGCCCCCCTATATTCCCGACGGAAGACTTTGAACCGGAGTGCCCCCTGATTTCCCCCATAGGGGGACTTCAGACCAGAGAGGATAAGACCCTGGAAAAGCAACCAGGCAGCATTATGGATCTGAAAGTTCCTCTTCGTATTTTGGGGGCTTTCGTACCGGCTCAGGATTTATTTACTTCCAAACATTCTGGCCAAATCGTTATCAATAACATAAATACATACTTCCTTGGCACCCTGCTCAGTGTAACCGAATTTCCGCTGAAGATTTCTGATAAGATATTTCACATCAACCCTGATCCTCTTATCGTAAGTCTTGAAATCAGAAGTATTGTAATCTTTAATTCCTCTGCGGAAATTATCATTATCCAGAAATGGATCCAGGACTTTCTCCTTTATATTCTGAACATAACGTTCGTGCAGACGTTTGTATATTTCTGTCTCAATAACCGGTTTCTGTTCCAACATTATTTCCTGAGTCAAAGCTTTGGAAGTATAATCCTTCTGAACAGACTCTCTGAACTCCCGTCTGCTGTTACTGCTTGCATCAACACCCAAAAGCTGGTTTTCTATGGAGCTGAGAAACTCCTCGGTGATTCGCAGCTTGTCTTTAGTATATGCACACACCTCTACTGCAGGCGGTTCAAAATTTACAGCAAAAAGATAATTGAGAATATCCCGGCTTATCTGACGCTCATTGTAATAGTATAGAGATTCTTTTACCTCCTGAAGTACAGTGTAATTGTACATGCGGATCAGTGAATCAAGAAAACCCGAAGGTATAGACTGCATCAGATCCCTTTTTTTACGGGTAAAAAAGTCACAGAGCATTGACATGTTGATCAATTTGTCATGTTTACTGTAGGTGGAGAAAAACTCATTAAAAATCCTTATGGAATCTCTACCTGAAATCCCGCTCACTCCTTCTCTGTCTGACTCTGCAAGAATTCTTCTTCTTCGCTTGGCAGTAAGCTTTTTCCGATCCTCCTCGCTAAGCCATTGAGGAATGACTCCAGAATAGATCTCCATCTTTAACAACTGCAGGTTATCATCACAGTAAAGATTGTATTTTCTGGGATCCCCAATCCACTCCAGCAGCGCTTCTGAACGGGTAGTCAGTCTTGATGAAATTATCACTCTGGCAAAATTGGTCAGTATTCTGGGAAGAAAAAGCTCTTCAATCTGCGTACCAAAAGTGCTGCGGTATATTTTCACCTCAGTGTTTACATCCATCACGTATGGTATATTTATATAATCTATCCGGTCTGAAAATGATTTGAATTCCTTTATGTTTTTCTGATCTTCGGGATTCATGATGGCCAACAGCAATGAATTGACATTTTCCTCGATGTCCTCCACCTTGTGAACCCCTTCACTAATGATGTTATGCAGATCTATAAACCTTTCGGTGTTGTGTGCCTTTATATCCATCAGTGCATATACACCATTATTGGTTTTTGCATAACGCGAATAGAGATAATGTACATCAGTAGAGTTTTTCAGCAAAGAATTCAGGCGTGCCTGTATAGCCGGATTATGAAGAACCTTGTTTTTCAAAGGTGTATCACCGGGATTAAACACACTTATTCCCTCTCCGATTCTTCTGTTAAACCGGTAGGGCCGTGCCCAGATCATTTTGTGAACCTCTTCAGGACTTTTCAGATTGTTTAATAATGCCTGATAAAGTGCACTGCAGAATGTACAGGGTTTATCTTTAAAAAGCCAATGATAACTTCTGTCAGAAAAAAGTTTATCTTTGAAAGCAGAACCTTCAAAAAGTTCTGAAAAAAACTTTTCCCTATGGTCCCTGGGTATTATCAGTAATGGATGATCATGACTTGGACAGGGAATCTCAATTATTCCATCTACGGTTATCGGAACATGAGTCTCGATTCCAGAGCAGCCAGTAACGTTGTCACGTTCTGCAGCCAGAAGAGCTGTCAACTGCTCAAACACCGGAGAGCTTGGATAATCCTGGATAGGGCCGAACTGCGATGGATCGATTCTCCATATCAATTCATATCTCATCCCTTCCTCAATATTTGCATAGGTTTCAAATTTTCTCAGCAGATTATTGAGAAATGTGCTTTTACCACATCCGGGAGGTCCGTTGAAAATGTAAATTTTATTCTGTTGTGAACCCCGTTTCATGCTGTTGACCAGATTCACCAGGCGATTGGCAAAAAGACGGTCTGCAAAGAAAGGACGATCGCTGTCTTTTTCGAAAAGTCTGCTGCAGTCATAATAAACATAATGCACCGATTCCGGATCATTGGGGTACTCATCTATCCCTTCTCCCAGATACCATTCGATCATGTCATGAAACACCTGAAACACATTACGCAGATGAATCTGTGGATTAGCCACCACTTCATTAAGAAACGCATCAAAAGAAATCGGTGGCTTTTTGCTTCTGTCAGTCATGCACCTGTTGAGGTTTTCCAGTGCTGTTTGTACCCTGTTCATGTATGTTTGATTCCCCTTTTTCAGGTTAATTTTTACGGCGGTTGTAATTCTATTCCAGATCTTTTTTAGTAAGTTTGCGGTCCTTCATTGTGTAAAGAACCCTTTTCCATTTAATATTCTTCCTGTCATCAGGTTTCTCCGGTGAAGAACTTCCGTGGCGCCTTGATTCCTGTGCTGGTTTAACAATTTCACTTGTTTCAAGCTGTACCGGAGCACCCCACAGATACTCTATCCCCATCATGGTATTGGAAATAAACTCGGTTATCAGAGGTTTACCTTCGAATTGATGATTAAGGTAAAGCTCACCATTACTGCTTTTATTCTGGTCTACTTCAATTGAAGGAGGATGATAAAGCTGTTCTCGAAGCATCTCTTTGTACTCATCGACTTTTCTGCTTTTTATGTAGTACTCCCACACCATACGTTCCTGGTTAAGACGGCGGCCTGCCACAAAAAGATCGTGTTTGTCTACGAATTCCTGATCGATGAAATAGTCTATGAACAAACAGTCACACAGGTTTTTCCGAACCTCGGAGATATAGTCACGGCCATTCTTTACACCGGTATCATACTTTTTCCGATTAATTATATCGGTGATTTTTCTGAAATTCATGGTATATTTTCCCTTGTCAGCCATCTCTTCTATATGCTGGAATAAACGCATTCCCAGAGCATAAGGATTCAGCCCGATTCTAGGCAAAGCTGCAACCCCTGAATGAACCCTGGCAAAGTCAACTTCGTGCCCCTTTATCCGGTCATCGGCTAAAAAGAGACATTCATGCCAGTAGCTGGCCCAACCTTCATTCATTATCTTGGTGCGGATCTGAGGTTGAAAAAACAGAGAAGTCTTGCGCACTACCTCGATAACAGAGCGCATCCAGGCGTTCTGATCACGACGCAGGAAATCGGAATTTTTCATTATGTACTGAAGTAAATCACTTTTGGAAGCCTGCATACGCTGTCCGTACTTTGTCAGCAAGGAATTAAACTCAGGATGCTTCTGCCTGATTTCTGTAAAAAAGATCTGCTCAGCTTTTTCCTTGTATTCCTCCGTATATTTGTTATACCTTTGAAGTTCTTTCATATATTCGGTAATAGGTACCTTCTGGATCGACTGCAAAAAGACATCGAAATAGAAGTTCAGTGAAGAAGACTCTTCCTGGTGTGGAAGAGTATCGAACTGAATAAGCTCCGAATAATATCCCACAAGATTATCTATGCCTCTGGCAAATTCTATGATGTAATCAACCCAGCGCCCCTTCTCAGAGCGCATCCTTGCAATCAGCCGCTTATCGGCCAGAGCCTGTCCCGTAAAGTCGATATCCCAGGTATTGCGGAAATACACGTTGTTCTGGAAAAAATCTATATGCGCCAGCACATGATAAAAAATCATCACATTGAGCCAGTCCGGATTGTTGTCGTTATAAAATGAGATTGCCGGACGGGTATTTATAACCGTTTCATAGGGATTTGACGGATACAATTCATATTTGCCTTTTCCCCGCAACACTTCAACATCATGAACCCAGTAGTCGTAAAGAGTGGGTATCATTAATTTGGGTGTCAGCTCAATAAGGTCACGGTTGGTGACTATATATTCCAGAGTTTCATCCTGAAAGTTAAGCCCCGCCTTTCTGGCCCTTTCCTTGCAACCTTCCATTATACTTTTGGTCTTCTGATCTATCAATTCCATTTATATCTGGATCTCCCTCTTGTCCCTCAAACGTCCATCCTTGAAACGATGTACACTTTTCAATTCGGGAAGCATTCGTTTTATATTTTAAGTGTATACCCGGAGCATTAAAGCACTTCCTGAGAGATCATTCTTCTGATTCCCTCAATTAATCTTGCTTCATCTGCTTCTTCGGTCATAGTGTCCAATCGCAGTAAATCCGATTTCGCGGTAAGCAGACCTGAATTTTCCAGGTATGTCTGGACCTCTGTTTTCTCATTTGCTGCATAATTATGAGATACGATGGTAATTCCCATACGGCTTGTATATTCCAGGATTTTCTTCAGTTCCGGAATTGTCTTCTCACCTGTTGTGTCCCAGTCATCACCATCGGTGCCATGAAACACATAGATGTTGTATTCCTGAGCCAGATTTTCCTCTTCTACGATCTTATTTACCAGACTGTAGGCTGCAGCTACCTGTGTACCACCTGCAACTCTTGAGTTGTAATAAGTGTAAAAGTCAGGAACTTCCCTGGCACTGGTATCGTGAAGAATAAATCTGGTTTCTACTCTTCGTGAGTACTGATAAAGCAGCCAGCTATAAATAAGTACATGCTGAGCCACAACCAGTTCTGTACACTTTCCCTCCATGGAACCTGAATAATCCCTTACAAAGAATACCATTGCCTGAGATTCAAAGTCCTTTTCCTGAGACAATACTCTGTAAATTTTATCCCTTGGAGATACTATCATTTCCGTAGTATCCAATGCACTGAAATCAGAAATTCTTTCAAGACCGAAATTAGTCTCAAGAACCTTTCTGAGTGTTGCCTTCTTATCAAGTACCTGTCCAAACCCACGGTTCTTGTCGGTAATATCATAGGTATATTTGGTCATGGTTCTTCTGGTGCCACGGTCCTTGAGGTTAGGCAGTTCGAATTTCTCAGTAAGAATCCTTCCCAGATCATAAGCCGTTGACTGGATATCATGGGCGGCTTCTTCTCCTTCTCCGGCTCCAGTTCCCTCACCCTGTTCAGGCCGGACCGGCTGTTCACCTATTATTTCACCCTCTTCACCCTGACCGGTTCCGCTTGATTCTCCGCCATCGGTATAATTCATTGTGGAATCATGCATGAACTTTTCTTCAACAGTGGTGGGAACTATGATAATGGAACCACCGTCAATTTTCCCGGGTTTTATCAGACGGCCCACCTGTATCTTACGTGGAAAGCCATCCTTTTCCCTTTGCCGGTCACGTTCCAGAAGTTCATCCATTGATACCATGGCGCTGACCGGTGTTGCACTGATTTCCTTGTCTTGTAACATAACCAGATCAGAATATCTGTACAGATCACCGGTTTTGAAAGGTTCTGCTGAAACACCAGCATCGATTTTATGAACCTTCGGTCCATTAAGTTCCTTAAGCATCCGTTGCTCTTTATCAACAGAAAGGCCCCTTTGCCTGATCTCCAGGAAAAGTTCTTCGGCTGATTTATCAATTTGACTGTTACTATTCATTATTAGTTCTCATCTTCCTGTGTGCAGAAATATTCGATGGTTTTTTGAGCACAAGTCGTACAGTAGTGAAGTTTTTCCAGCATGGTATGAATCATCCGATCGTAAAGTTTCTGGTTCTCCTCATTTGTACGATTGGCCAATGCCCCCACCAGACTTCCGGCACCTGCGATATCCGATTTCAGTCGAACATCTGTAACCGCTTTCACCAGTTCCAGATTATCCATGAAATCGTAATCGGGATTAATGGATATTCTTTGTCCATAGATTTTGCGAATAGATGTTCTGAACATGTCCCGCTGTTCCCTGGTTTTTAATCCCAGCCGCTCCTCTACATTTGAGATGTATCTTTCATCTATTTTGAGGGCTTTCAGTTCACCACTTTGGGGATCGCGATATTTCCACATCTTGTCAGGTCCCAGATTTTCGGCATCTATACCGATGATCATATTGACATAGTTCATGACATCCTTTCGTATGGCATGGGGCTCATCCATATAGGCATTGAACATTTCGGTCATTATCTTTTCCCGGTAAAGACCTTTTCCTATTTTCAGGTCTTCAAGATATTTTTTCCGGTCATTGGCATCTGTAACATAATCCAGAACAACCCGTTCAAGAGCCTTGAATATGTCATAGGCAAACATGCATTTACCTTCGTTGGTCTCTGAGCTTTCGATTAGAAGCTGCACAGCACGTCCCAGATTTCTCTGTCCCAAGCCCTTCTGACCGAATCGGTTGATAATAACAGGATCCTGATTGAGTGTGTCTATGACTTCTGCCAGAGTCTTTATGCTCTTTTCACCTGCCACCTCTCCTGCTGCAAGTTTCAGCGTCTCTATCGGAGTAAGTTTCTCTGAACGGGCAAGACGGGACAGCACCACAGCAACCGATGCCGCATAGTTGAGATTTGGATCCTGATGAAGATCCTCTTTGTTGAGCGTTGTACGGGCTTCCTTACCTATTGCATATTGGGTAAGCTCTTTCTGCAAACGATAATTGGTGTTATGTGATATGTAACAGATCCTGCAACGGTCAATTATAGGCGCCTCTTCCTTTTCAGAGAGGAATCGGTTGAATTCCGAGTTATTACTGGTAGCAATAATCAGGGTATCAATAGGCCATTTGAAACCATCTATCTCGATGTTACGGTT
Source organism: uncultured Fibrobacter sp. (assembly GCA_964411655.1). Classification (GTDB taxonomy): domain Bacteria; phylum Fibrobacterota; class Chitinivibrionia; order Chitinivibrionales; family Chitinispirillaceae; genus JAAYPC01. The sequence goes on along the minus strand of CAYPMS010000021.1, from coordinate 4,654 downwards.
CTGAATGACTCCCAGATAAACCTGGACCAGATCCTTTTTGTTCTTGTAAATTTCATCACTGAAATGTATTCCACCACCTGCGACACGGGCCAGTGCACCACGACGCAAGTCAAAGCGATAGGGGTTATTGGTATCGCTAATATGCAACAGCCGCTGAATCGATTCTTCACCCAGAAGATCGACTGCTGAAGAGGTCATTTTATCTTTGGCCGGATATTTACCGGTCACCGTACCCAGACTTTCGGTAAGGGGAACAGGTACGATATCGATAAAGTCAAGCATTTCATCGATTTCACCACCGGTAAAATTACGGATTTCATTCCAGATATAGCCGCTACAGGCACCCAGTGGCCGATAATTATGATAAAGCTGTTCTATTTCCTTGTCAGAAAAACCGAAATTGCTGCTGAGATACTCTTTTGTCTGATCAGCTGTCTCCAGAAGATTTAAAGCAAGAATCATCGGATCTTCATAAGTCTGAGACTCGATGATCCTGATTTTTCCATAGGATCCAAGTTTGTCCAGATTTTTAAATCTGAAGGTATATTTCCGGTTGAGTTCATGAGAAAGGAACTCACGATAACGGTTACACAGGAAATCTACGAAGAAAGTTTTTCCGTTTCCTGGCTCGCCAACCAGGACAAAAGCCATTTCAGCAGAAGAACCACCCTCGGCCGCATCCTTGACATAAGAAACGAAGCTGTTGATTTCATCATACATACCGATCACATGTTTTTTACCGGTGCGGAAAATGCTGAAATCGTAGGTTGTCTTCCCGTTTACTACGACTTTTTCTATCTGGCTTTCCAATATCATTCGAGCGACACCCTGGAATGCATTTTCAAAGGTCCGCTCTTTGTTTTTCAGAGCTGTTAGGTGATGATGTAAAGTATTTGGTGTGGATGCAGGCATTAATTCCTCCTGTAACTCCTTGGGCATATTGAGTATATTAACGAATCGGAAATACAGGCAACCAAAGCTGGAAACCCATATCCAATTCCGGGAAAATTTCTCCCCAGGTCAGAAAGCAAGCACAGGTTTTCTGTTTTCAGTTAACCTGCTTTTCGATTCTGTCACCAGGTTTGAATAAATCAATACGCAGAATTAGGAAAATTATTTGGGAAATTGAAAGCAAGAATTTGAAGGAAAAAATGTGAGTTTCAGAAGAAAAATGGAAATGAAAGGATTTAAACCTGAAATGGATGATTCTATGTATCAAAATATCGGGTAGCAGTTTGGTAATCTGGAAGATTAAAAGGGGATATCGTATACAAATTTATGAACGGCTAATGTGTTACTAATTCTGAATCTCCAGGGACCAGAAAAATTGAGTTCTGAAATCGGTTACCGGAGTTCCGAACCTAGATTAATGGAGTTCTTAGCTCCACAAACGAAGCTCTGAACTACATTGCCGGTGATACGAACTGCGTTATCGGTGTTCGAACTTCATTGTATTGTATGAACTGCATTACGTCTGTACCAGAAATCTTTCGGGTTACAGGTTTGGTGGTCCGAAACGTATACACTGCACTTTATGTTAACCGCAGTCCATGGACTAACAGACAAGCGTACATCCCCTGATAAACGAAATAAGAGTAGAATCAAACTCTGTATCCCTTGAAGAAAAAAGAAGCTTACTCCAGCGGAAACAGCGTGTCAGGTGTAGTAAGAGTTCGGGCCGCGTACAGATTACCCAGATCCCATTTATACAGACACTGTCCATCAGCGGCTAAAAAGGAGGTCGGATCAGTAGCCCAGGCTGTGGTAGTGATATCGTTATCCTTGATCAAGGTCCTTCCCATGAAAATTGGCTCTCCAAAGAAAAAAGGCTTTTTCTCATCTACGGGAAGAGCAACAAAGAATGGCTGATACTTCCCGCCCGGCCCCAGATTACCATACTGGTCCTCTCCGATGTCCTCATGTCCAAAGACAAGCCATTCCCCATCGGGGGAAAAGGAAAATCGACCATATTGTTTTGCTGCAAATGGAGCAATGAGTGATAGTGTATCTGTATGAAGCGGGATATATTGCTTGTTGGTGTCAGAAGTGTCCCAGCGAAGAAGGTAGAGGGCATGGATTTCCCGAATTTTTGCTAGTTTTGAAACCAGGTCATCTTGAGCGCTACTTGGTGGTAATTTTTCGATTTCTTCCCAATCGATATCTTTCCCAATCTCCACCACCAGTCCGAACGGCAAGGTAGGATGAATAATCATTTCCTTGAGCTTGCGGAACTTGCCATTATTACGGTTGAAAATTTCCACAAACGGGTGAGAGGATGGTTTCAGGTCGGCATTATGGCAGAGCAGCTTATTTGCTGCACTGTCGTAGGTGATTATTTTTCGGTCGTGGACTATCCAGGGGGTATCATAGTTCACAGCCCAACAACCTCCTTGGATTTTTCCAACATCTTTAAACTTGTCATTGTCAAAATACATTACATGAAGATATTTGTCATAATCATTCGGACCTGGAGTTGCCCGGACTATAACGAATGAATTCTTGATTGTATCCAGACTCGTTATGCCGATGATATAATCATCTAACGACGATGTCAGAATAGGAGTTTTAACTTTTCCCGTTTTAATATTCGCAACCACAGCCCATCGTGTCTGAGTATAGGTGATAATCTCATCTGAGAAAACCGGGCAGAATCCAAAATCAAAATCACCTGTCACCTCACCCAAAAAATCCTTTGCGACAATGTCATAATCAGGTGTTGTATCTCCATTGAACTTAAGGATAGTAATCGCATTGTCAAAATCTATCGTTCCAACCGCATCTTTCACCGGAACAGGAAAAATTTCACTTATTGGTTCCTTAAGTGGCACAACGTAAGGGAAGAAGAACTTTCCACCTTTCTGATCAAAAATATTGTAATCAGGCATTTTATATATCCTTTCGTTATTACAGTTCTGGAGTAACAGAGGGGTAACAAATAGTAATACTTTCAATACACTAAATTTTATGTGTCCCATTTTGCAAATTGCTCCTTAATTCGGGATATTTCATCATCGAGTTTCAGTAGTATTTCATATTTTTTGAGAACGGTTGATTCCTTTGCGCCAGCTTTGATTAAAGCATTTTTCAAATTTCTTAATTTTTCTTTACTAATCGAGTAGCACTCCCACGGATTCACCAGAGTGAATCTTATCCAGAAGGTTGAATCAACCTCGTCGATAAGCTTCTTAAAGTCTCTGCAGTAGTTGCCGTATTCTGCACCATCATCAGAGCGGGTAAGGTGGGTGAGATACCAGTCGGTCCCGAATATTACCTTATTTTGTAAATGTCTGTATTCATCCCTGTCGCGCATCCAATAAAGCATCTTGTTGAACGTGTTGCGTACCTTCCTTCCATCTTCATTGTCATCATTGATTTCCTTATCGAGATTGAAACAGGAGATGTCGGTGTACACATTCTTATACTTTTTTGTCAAATCTATTATGCTTTTTATCCATTCACTTGGCGGACTGTCATTCCATTCCTCCCACGGGCCCCGCCGCCACTCATCGCCACCAAAATGGGCCAGGCAAAGATGTAAATCCGGAAAGTTTTCAAGAACCGGCCGCCACATTTCAGGGTGAACATAGTTTTTAAAGAAATAATCCTGTTCAATACGTCCTTTTTTGTCTGTATTATCAAATCCGACATACGTTTCTCTCCCTGGTTTTAATATCGGGACTGTTTTACCTGTTTCAATGGCAAGCATCTGAAGTTTCTCATGCTGCTTTCTGCGACATTCTTCACGCAGCTTTTCGTTTGCAGCATCAAATTCTCCGTAAAATTCAGCTTCATGGGTGATCATACCTCCCGGTGAACAGTGGGTTAGAATGGGGATTTTTTCTATCTCACAGCGATGGTAGAAATCCGGCAGATATTCGCAGAGTTCATCAAGAGGCTTGTGACCAAGGGGAGGATACATTTTCACCCCTGCCCAGATCCCTGATTTATTATCTGTAGCGATGTGGTTAAAAATTTCGTCCCAGGCTCCATAGTCTTTTGATTCGGGAAAAGGAGTACCTTTTGGCCTGCAAAATCTGCGAGGATCGTAAAAGTATAGTGGTAATAAGTGTAGAGGATTCTTTACCGCAGCATTTCTTGTTTCATCGTGTTGAAAACGCCACTTCTTCAATTTCAGAACCTTTGACTTATCTTCTCTATTCTTTTCAAGTTCGTGAAACAGGCTGACCCTTGTCCCCTCGTTTTCGCGTGCTGATCCGAATTTACGTTTGAAATAAAACAGTTTCCCGTCTTCTTCATGGTAAATCTTCTGTCCTTCATACCCCGCAATATGTGCCCTCTCCATATCCATCGTTGCTATTATCATGAGAGTCGCTACTGAATCACCACTTCTTTTTTTTGCAAACTCATCTGCAAATTCGGTGCTGGTGCCTATGTTCGCAAAAGTCTGGCTATTCAATTTTGCCAAAACATTGCCCATATTGAAAGTTGAAAGACGCTGGATCTTTACTCCTTCTTTAAACGCAATACCAATGAGTCTCTCTAACACTTCACGTCTACGCAGCACCGGAATATGCCTGGGATTGATTTTTATGGTATCAGCAACCTGCGTATAAATAAGCGGCAGTGGGCAGCATGCCCCGCTGTTATGGTGTGCATGTCCGTCCATTATCCCATGAGCAACAATGATTTTCTT
>CAYPMS010000020.1:0-48438 GCA_964411655.1 uncultured Fibrobacter sp. | reverse complement strand
TCTTTAAGCGTAAGGTATCCGGTGCAGTAGCACCGTTTTTATTTTACCGCTTTGTTGATAAGGCCTGCACCGCGTTCAAGGCTTATCATCTCAATATCTTACGCATCTGCATCCACCTTAACTGCGGAATTTAGGTTTAAGAGCTCAAAAATAATGGACAGAGGAAGTTTTTCTTTGATGGTTGCAGTTAATTTATGCAGCACTTCATGGTCGGGTCAGGATTAACTTGTAAAAAATCAGGTGGTTATATGTGCAGAAAGGAAACAGAATGCGAATTTGTGATGCTCGGGAAGATTAGTTGTTTTTTCGATTACTTTCCACTTAGTATTTTGCTATACCTTTAGCGGACGATTCTTATTGGATGGCTTTTTTATAATTTTTGTGGGGTTTAGCAGCTTTTTTATCATGAGGATTCGTTCGATTCTGGCCAAATTTTTTTAATGTACACTGCCTTAGACTGTTAAGGAATTCTCTTTCATGTCTGATTTTTTAAAATTTATTGATTTTCACAGAAATTGTTTCACCATCACTACTGACAGAAATGGTGAACACAAGACCTTTCTGATTCCTTCAAATAATGGAAAAGAACCTAAGGTTCGGCTTTTTTGTTCCTGTACAAAAAAGGGTTATGCTCAGTGTGAGAATTCTCAGAAACTGCAGAAAATCTATAATTCGCACTTTAAAGAAACTGGTCATCTATTACCGACAAATGACTTTGAGAAATCTTTTTTCTGGTTACTGATTGAACCGGTTACCAGGTTTTTGACCGATTCGGTTTCATCCATAAAGGTGATAGAATCCGAAGGTGATGTTACTGTAATTAATAAGCAGAAAAGAGAGTTTTTCCGTTTTTATTCCACAGAAGATGACAGGCAGCGTCTAATAAGCCGGATCAGTCCTGAACCTTTATCCAGGTTTACATTAATGAACATGGCGGCCGGATTTGTACTAAGTGAACAGGAGAGAGCGCTTTTGGCTTTGGGTCATAAGACCGGGCGACAGACAATCGAAGATGGGTTCTGGTATCGACTGGCTTACCACTGTTACCGGGAGTATGATATTAATGATTGCCGTATCGAGACGGTAATCGATAAGAATAGCGGTATTTTTTCGCTTCAACTGAGTATTGGTGGTAAAATGAAGCTGAGTGCAGATATTCCGCCACCGGCAGTACCAACTGTACTTCAGGTGTTAATGCACAATAACAGGGCAGATGGTTTACAAGTAAACAAAGGGGAAACAGAACTGTATTTCCGAATCTGGAAAAATAGGAATGAAATCTGTATTGGTCCGGTAGTGAAAGGTGTTGAAGACAGTCTGGTGGATATTGACAGCAGATTCATATACGGATCGTATCTGTATGTTCCTGAATACAATCGATACTTTGTTTTGAGTTACCCCAGTCTCAAGCTTGTCGCTACAGGCTTATGTACCGTGAAAAAAATGAAAAAAGAGGAGATTTCTTCATTTCTGGAAAAAGAGGAGGAGAGATTATCCTTTGAGAGCCAGTCTGATTCGGAAGGAGCCGTGGCACAGGATCTTTTTGCGAATTCTCAGGCCAGAGGTTTTGGAAGGATATTACATCCACTTATAATCGATTCTTTTGAACGGATAGAGCTACAGCTTGTGAGAATGGTTGACAATGATTGTGTGTTGTCAGTTTCGTACTGTGCTGGTAATGTAGCTGTTTCTATAGCTGAAATAATCGATCATAAGAAAAAGAAGAACCGTTTTTTTTGGACCGATCATGGAATAATAGACCTGGCATCTGAAAAAATTTCTTCTGCACTGATAATGGCAAAGGGATTAAAGGATGGTGAAATTACATTGTCAAAAGCAGCTCTGCTTCAGTTAAGGGGAACTGCTTTGTCAACCAGAATTCATGGTGAGGAAAAGCTGGTTTCCCGGATCCGCCAGATGCTTGAATTCAAACCCTTAAGAAGTATCGAGCCATTTAAGGAACTGAAATGCATCCTGCGTGAATATCAGAAACTGGCCGTGCAGTGGCTGTTTTTTCTTTACGATAATCATTTCGGGGGATTGCTTTGTGATGAAATGGGGCTGGGAAAGACAATTCAGATTATCACTTTTTTGCTGGGTATCAGAGAGCAGCGATCCTTCGAGGGGGCATTTCTGGTTGTGTGCCCCACTTCGGTGATAAGCCACTGGGAGAAGCTTTTAAAGAAGTTTACACCATCTTTGAAAATAAAGGTGTACCACACAACAGGCAGGGAATTGACATTAAATGAGAGCTATGATGTATTGTTGACCAGTTATGGAATTTTACGCAATGATTATTTAAAGCTTGCCGGGGTCAATTTTGATATAGCGGTATTCGATGAGGTGCATCAGTTAAAAAACAAGGAAACGCTTAGTTTTCAGGCGGCAGTCGGGATTAATGCCCGCATGAAAATAGGGATTACTGGAACACCGGTACAAAACCGGATTTCTGATCTTAAATCACTTTTTGATCTGGTTTTACCAGGTCTTTTGGGCAGGGGTAGCATTCAGGATGAGCAATTTCTAAATTCGATAGAAGAAGGAAGCACTGTTGAGACTCAGAGATTAAAGAGAATTATATCGCCATTTATTATGAGGCGATTAAAGGAAACTGTTTTAAAAGAGTTACCGGAAAAAATTGAGGATATGCGGAACTGCAAATTATCAGATGAGCAGCGATTGATTTATGAAGCCGCGGTAAAAGAGCGTGGCGGGCCAATAATTGAGCAGCTTAAAAACAGTGAGAGTCCGATTCCTTACATGCATATTTTATCCCTCTTTACTTTTCTAAAGCAGGTTTGTGATCATCCGGCTTTGGCGGCCGGGAAGTTAGAGGAATATGAGTCGTACAGTTCCGGGAAATGGGATCTTTTTAAGGAGTTATTGGATGAGAGTCTTGAATCTGGTCAAAAGGTAGTGGTTTTCAGTCAATTTGTGGGAATGGTGGAAATTATAGGGCACTATCTCCAGAAGCGTGGAATAGGTTACGTTGCTTTGACCGGATCGAGCAGGAAGCGGGAGAAGATAATTCAAAGGTTTGCTGAGGATAACGAGTGCCGGGTATTTGTGGGGAGTTTGATGGCAGGAGGGGTTGGAATAGATCTGGTGGCAGGATCGGTGGTTATTCATTATGATCGGTGGTGGAATTTTGCGCGAGAGGATCAGGCCACAGACAGGGTTCATCGAATTGGACAGAAAAGGGTGGTGCAGGTATTTAAACTTGTTACCGAAGGGACGCTGGAGGAGCGGATAGACAGTGTTATTGATGGTAAGCGGAGATTGAGTCAAGAGACGCTGGAAGTGGATCCTGCAGACACGTTAAAGATGTTTTCGCGAGAGGAATTGGTGGAGCTTCTTTCGGGTGGTTAATGAATTTTTGCATATTGAGAGTAGCTTATTAAATAAGCGCATAATTAGAATCGGCATTCTATTTGTTGATTAAAGCTGATAGATTAAACATTCCTGAGATTTTGAACGAATAATTTTTCTGCTATCTGTTTTCTGCACAACATCTTCATTTAAATAGACTTGAAAAGGCCAGGGAAAATACCGGTCTGGCCTTCCTTTTGCTCTTTAATTTATTGGAAACACATCAGTTACGGCAAAAACAGTCAAGGGGAAATTATGGACAGAAGGGGAATGCTTGCTGCAAGGGGCATAAAGACCGGATGTCTGGGAGCATACTGTCTGAAGTATGGCTTTTTGGAGGAGCAGCATTTTAGAAGGATGTTGATAGCCGAAAGAAAGCGTACCGAGCGTTCAAAGAGACCTTTTGTACTGGTACTTATAAATATCGAAGCATTGCTAGATAAACGGGAAAATGGCTTTAAGGGAATTCATGCTCTGATGAAGGTATTTCATGAGAGGGTGAGGGAGACAGATATTCTGGGGTGGTATGAACAACATAAGATCATGGGAGTCATTTATACCGAAACGGATGTCAGTGAGAAGTCGGTTTTACAGGTCAAGGTACAGCAGGCTTTGAATAACTATGGCGGTCTGGTGGAATATAAACTTATCATCTTTCCTTCTGAAGAATTGAAGGAGGGGAGCATGGAGTATATAAAGTTTTACCATCAGGATGATTCTGATGTAAAAAAAAAAATGATAGCGGTATGGAAGCGGATAATTGACATGACTTCAAGTTTTCTGATAATTCTTCTGCTATTGCCGCTTTTTCTGGTAATTGCGGTATTGATAAAATTCAGTTCACCGGGCCCGGTTTTTTTCAGGCAGCAAAGAATTGGTGACAAGGGAAAGTTATTTACATTTTTAAAATTTCGTTCCATGTATGTAAACAGTGATGATATGATACACCGTCAATATGTAACCAGGTTGATAAAGGGGGAAATCAGTGAAAATGAGGGTGTATTCAAGATAACCGATGATCCCCGGGTGACAGCGGTTGGAAAGATACTGCGAAAGACCAGTCTGGATGAGCTTCCGCAGTTTTTCAATGTACTCAAAGGGGATATGGCATTGGTAGGGCCTCGTCCGCCGATACCCTATGAGCTTGCAGCATACCAGCCATGGCATTTCAGAAGGTTTATGGAATGTAAGCCTGGCATTACCGGACTGTGGCAGGTGGAGGGGCGCAGCAAGACCACTTTTGATGGTATGGTGCGCATGGATATCAGATACAGCAGATACCAGTCTTTTCTGGGTGATCTGAAACTGTTATTGAAGACTCCGGCTGCATTGCTGTTTGCTAAGGGGGCATATTGACAAAAGGAGATACAGGATGATTCGCATTGGTGTGATCGGATATGGATACTGGGGGCCCAACATTGTGAGAAACTTTCATTCTACTGAGGGAGCCAGAGTAGTAGCAGTCAGTGACAGAAATACCGCTGTATTGACCAGGCTTTGCAGAGAGTATCCTGATATTCGTATAACCGAGGATACCTATTCCGTGTTAAGTGCTACGGATATAGATGCAATAGCCATAGTGACTCCGGTATCTACTCACTATGAGCTTGCACGCAAAGCTCTGGAAAATGGAAAACATGTTTTTGTGGAAAAGCCTTTCACCTCCAATAATGCGCAGGCAGAAGAGCTGATTGAGCTGGCAGAGACCAGAAAATTGAAGATTCTGGTGGATCACACTTTCTTATTTACTGGAGCGGTAAGGAAAATAAAAGAGCTTATTACTGCCGGTGAACTGGGGAGAATCTTCTATTACGATTCAATCAGGGTGAATCTGGGTTTATTTCAGCATGATGTCAATGTGGTGTGGGATCTTGCCCCTCACGATTTTTCCATTATGGCTCATCTCATAGATGAACCTCCAATTGCTCTGAGTGCCTGGGGTAGAAGTCATATAAATGGCTTGGAGGATATTGCATACGTTACAGTCCGTTTTAAAAGTAACATAATTGCTCATTTCAGTGTCAACTGGCTATCTCCGGTCAAAGTGAGAACTACCCTCATTGGCGGAGAACGGAAAATGCTGGTATGGAATGATGTCAATGCTGATGAAAAGATTAAAATTTACGATAGAGGAGTAGATGTCAAGGGAAAACAGGGAATTTATGATTTGCTTGTAAGTTACCGGTCGGGAGATATGTGGGCCCCCAAAATTGAACAGACCGAGGCATTGAAGCTGGAGTGCAGCCATTTTATTGAATGTATTGAAAAGGATATGGTTCCCATCAACAGTGGTTACAAGGGATTGGAGGTGGTAAGAATGCTGGAAGCATGCGACCTGTCTTTGCGCAAGGACGGGAGGCCGGTGGAGATACACACTTCACAGCTAATGGATATAGATGCTTTGAATGGTCCGGCAGATATATAACCAGGACCTCTGGCCGGCATCCTGACGCTTCAGGGATGCAGGCTTTTTAATGCAACAGGCAAGGGGGGGCTGATGGATTCTGAAATAATCCCTTTTTCAGATATTGGTGCTCAAGTGCAGCAGATGGAACCTTCATTAATGCAGGCCATTGGTGATGTGCTTCGTTCATCAAAATTTATAAACGGGCCTGCGGTTGAACAATTCGAGCATCTGTTTGCAGAGTTTTGCACCAGTAAATTCGCAATCGGTGTCGGAAGCGGTACTGATGCTTTACGATTTGCGCTGATTGCCTGTGGGGTAAAACAAGGTGATATAGTAATAACCGTTCCCAATACTTTCATTGCCACATCGGAAGCTATTACTCAGGCTGGTGCCATACCGGTATTTGTGGATGTAGATGAAGCCACATTCAATATGTCAGGCAAGAAGCTTAACGAATATCTGGAAACCAACTGTTTTGTGGACAGGGTTACTGCACAGACAATTCATAGATCTACCGGAAGAGAAGTCAGAGCGGTTGTGCCGGTTCATCTGTATGGGCAGATGGCGGATATGGATGAGATCGGAAGAATTGCAGACAGGTATGGCCTGATGATTATTGAGGATGCCTGCCAGGCGCACGGAGCAAGCTATTATTCGAAAGAAAAGGGTTGCTGGTTAAGGGCAGGTACAATAGGTAAAGCAGCTGCATTCAGCTTTTATCCCGGAAAGAATCTGGGTGCTTTCGGAGAGGCTGGTGCAGTAACTACAAATGACCATGCTGTTGCAGAAACTGTCAAAATGCTGCGGGATCACGGTCAGCTCAAGAAATATTTCCATGAGGTGGAAGGATACAATGGAAGGCTGGATACTATTCAGGCTGCTGTACTCAATGTAAAGATCAGATACTTGGAGAGATGGAATCGGCAGCGAAGGGAACGTGCAGAGGTATATAATGCACTTCTGGAAGAAATATCAACAATTGATACACCGATGGAACCTTTATGGGCTCGTTCTGTTTATCATCTGTATGTTATCAGAACTGCTCATAGAGATATGCTTCAAGGCTTTCTCAAAGAGCAGGGAATCGAAACCGGGTTACATTATCCTGTACCATTGCATCTTCAGAAAGCCTATAGTGCTTTGGGGTATAGAACAGGGAGTCTTCCGGTTAGTGAAAAACTTTCGAAAGAGATACTCTCTCTTCCCATGTTTCCTACACTCAGTGAGCAGCAGCAGGAGAGGGTTGCCCAAAGTATCAGGCTTTTTTACAGAGAATATCTTTTCCGGACGAAACAGGATGACTGGGAAAGATGAAAGAGAGAGGATTATTATGCTGGTTAATCAGTTGTATTATATGTTTAAACCCATTATTCCACGTCAGTTTCAATTGTATCTGAGGAGAAAGAGAGTACAATACCTGTTGGAGTTCTATAAGGATGTGTGGCCCATAGAACCTGGTTCAGCAAGGGTTCCGCATCAGTGGCCGGGATGGCCGGATAGAAAACAGTTTGCACTGGTATTAACCCATGATGTGGAATGGGAAAGAGGGCAGAGCCGTTGCAGGATAGTTGCTTCGATGGAGCAGGAAAACGGATTTACATCGGCATTTTATTTTGTCCCCGAACGCTATAATGTTTCCGTTTCTCTAAGAAATTACCTTATACAAAATGGCTTTGAAGTAGGTGTTCATGATTTGAATCATGATGGAAAGCTTTTCAGTTCAAGGAAGATTTTTCTTAGCAGGGCCCCTCGAATCAATCATTATCTGCAGCAGTGGAATGCAGCAGGGTTCAGGGCAGGTGCAATGCACCATAATCTGAAATGGATTGGCGAATTAAATGTGGAGTACGATTGCTCTACTTTTGATACAGATCCCTTTGAACCGCAGCCCGATGGTGTCGGTACAATTTTCCCATTCTGGGTTGGTTCAGGAACAAATGACAAAGGATATGTAGAGATCCCCTATACTATGCCGCAGGATTTCACGCTTTTCATACTGATGAGACATGAGAATATTGATATATGGAAAAGAAAACTGGACTGGATTGCATCGAATGGCGGCATGGTTCTGATAAATACTCACCCGGATTATATGAGAATAAGATCTGGACAATGCGGTCTGGAGGAATATCCGGTGAATAATTACAGGGAATTTCTGAGGTATGTAAGCAGTAAATACAATGGAGAATACTGGAATGCTCTTCCCAGGGATGTGGCATCCTACATAAATGCCAGCCGCAACGCTGCTGTGCGTTTGCAGGATGAGAGGTAATGTATGAGAGTTTGCATGGTTGCTTATACTTTTTACGAACCGGACAATAGAGTCAGAAGATATGCAGAAACGCTGGTAAGAAGGGGTGATCAGGTAGATGCAATTGTATTAAGACAACAGGGACAGCAGAAAAGGACTGTTGTCTCAGGAGTAAATGTATACAAGATTCAGGGACGTAAAATAAACGAGAAAATGAAAATCCAATATCTCTTCAAACTCATTCTTTTCCTGATAAAATCTGCATGTAAACTGACTCAACTTCATTTGCAGAAGAAATATGATGTGATACATGTTCATTCTGTACCTGATTTTGAGGTGTTTGCAACGCTGTTTGCAAAACTGACCGGGGCCAGAGTGATTCTGGATATTCATGATATAGTACCTGAATTGTTTGCAGGAAAATTCAAGGTTGGAAAAGATTCCCTCTTTTTCCGGATTCTTTTGTTAGTGGAGAAAATATCCATGGCCTTTGCTGATCATGTGATAGTGGCCAATCATATATGGTATCGAAGGCTGATAGAGCGTTCAGTGGCTCCGGAAAAGTGCTCGGTAGTGATGAACTACCCGGATCCATCAATATTTACTATCAGGAAAACATCATCTGGTTCATCGGGCAGATTCATTATGATCTATCCTGGCACGTTAAGTATTCATCAGGGTGTGGAGACTGCAATAAAGGCGGTTGATCTGATTAGGAATGAAATACCTGATCTGGAATTCCACATTTACGGAAAAGGAACAGATGAAGAATACTTTATAAATCTGGTGCATAAACTGAAACTGGAAAAAAGAGTAATCTTCAGATCGGTCGTACCTATAGAGAAGTTGCCCAGGCTGATGGCTGAAGCAGATTTGGGTGTTGAACCTAAATTAAAAAAATCGTTTGGCAATGAAGCTTTCAGTACGAAAATTCTGGAGTTCATGACCGTAGGGATCCCGGTAATAGCATCGGATACTATGGTGCATACTCATTATTTCGATGAAAGTATGGTCAAGTTTTTCAGGTCAGAAGATGAAAACGATCTTGCACGTTGCATAACGCTGTTAAGGAAAGAGGAAAAGCTGCGGAAATATCTGGTTAAAAATGCTTTCAGATATATCGAGAAAAACAGCTGGAATATAAAAAAGTATTCTTATCTGAATATTGTGGATTCTCTTTGAGATTGTACCTAAACTGTCGGGATAAATATGGATGATAAAAAGCAACAAGGAGTTTCGTGGGCTTTACTGGTGCCATTGCTGTGGTTTCTCAGAATCGCATCCAGAGGTATAACTTACTGGCTCAATCCAGAGATGGCAGCAGAGACCGAGATTGATTATCTGCAGGGCAGTCCGATTGACAGAACCTTTTTACTGATTCTTGAGGGACTGGGTTTTGCCATTCTTTTATCCAGAAAAATTGATTGGCTGGAGTTTCTCAGGCGCAATAAACTACTGTGTTTGTTCTATCTTTACATGGGAATCAGTGTGTTTTGGTCCGATTTTTTATCGGTTTCTTTTAAAAGATGGATCAGAACTATTGGTGATCTGATGATGGTTCTGATTGTGATAACTGATCCAAACTTTATGAAAGCTGTCCCCAGAATGTTCCGTCAATGGGCATTTGTGCTGATTTCTCTTTCGGTAATATTTATCAAGTATTACCGACATCTGGGAGTGCAATATGACCGTGCTGGTCAGTTTGAGATGTGGGTGGGAGTGACTACTCATAAAAACAGTCTTGGGCAGCTGGCCTGCATGAGTGCTTTCTTTTTTACCTGGATACTGTTAAGCAGATATTTCAAAAAATTGTGGATTTTTGATATTCCGCTTCTTCTTATGAGTCTATGGCTTCTAGTGGGTTCCAGGACTGCCACCAGCAGAACCTCATTGGGGGTGTATTTTATTGGACTTGGAATATTAATAATGCTTTTATTGCTGAAGAAAAATGTGGCAGTAACCAGGGTTGCGGTAACTGTGACAGTTTGGGGTTTGTTTATAGGAAATTTTCTGGTTCAGTATCTTTATTCAAGAGAGCTTATTCCATTGATGGCGGCAATGATAGGTGAAGATCCCACGCTTACCGGAAGAACATTACTTTGGGATGAACTGATGAAAATTGCCGCACAACACCGGTTTTTTGGTTCAGGATATGGAGGGTTCTGGATTGGAAATATTGGAAATAACCTGTGGGAGATTTTCCAGTGGAATCCTGGACAGGCGCATAACGGGTATCTTGATGTGTATATAGATCTTGGAATTGTCGGGTTGGTATTTCTTACAGGTCTGATAATTATTGTCTACAGAAATGTGCTGATAAATCTCAGATACGATTCGGACTACGGAAGATACAGGCTTGCATTACTGGCAATGATCCTTATTTACAACATTACTGAAAGCAGCTTTATTAAACCGACATCACTTCTATGGTTTCTTTTTCTGATGATTTCAATTAACATAACAGAGCCTTTTCCAGAGAACGTAAGTGTGAGTGACGAAAAAGTGCTCTCATGCAGCAGAAGGAGAAATCAAAGAAAAAGAAGAAGAGGTATTCCAGCTGCTTCATCATTGGGCTGATTCATTATGAAAAAAGAAAATATATCAGTTTGCATACCAACATATAAACGTCCTATGCTTCTTGAAAGGCTGTTGAAATCCATAAAAGAGCAACAGACACTTGGAGAGTTTGATATATCAGTTGTGGTAGTTGACAATGACAGTGAATGTTCTGCCAGGGATACAGTAAGGAAATTCAAAAATGGAAGAATGCACGTATGCTATGAAAATGAGCCGGTGCAGAATATTTCGCTGGCCAGAAACAAAGCGGTCAGGCTTTGTAGAGGAGAATATGTGGCATTTATAGATGATGATGAGTTTCCTCAGAGGTATTGGTTATATAACCATTACCGGATGATTAAAAAATCGGGAGCAGACGGGGTGTTGGGGCCTGTAATACCTCATTTTGAATCCGGGGCGCCAGAATGGCTGATAAAAAGCAGGATTTGTGTACGCCCTTCCTATCCTTCGGGGACCTTACTGAAAGCATCGCAGACCCGTTCCGGGAATGTGCTTTTTGATAGGAAGGTATTTACCATTGCCGGATTGCTTTTTGATCCTTCCTATGGATTAACCGGAGGAGAAGATACCGATTTTTTCAGAAGAGCTGTAAAGTGCGGACTGAAGTTTGTGTGGTGTCAGGAAGCTTCTGTTTATGAAACTGTTCCACAGGAGAGATGGAAAAGAATCTATTATGTGAAAAGGGCAATGATGAGGGGACGGGTGAAACATTTTTCTTACCAGAAAAAAAAACGTGGCGAACGGTACAGGGCTTTGGCAAAATCGATTGTCGCATTCTCTGCATACACTTTTTCTCTTCCACTGGCTATTGCACTGGGAGAAAGAATAAGGATGAAAATATTTGATAGCTACTTTCATCATGCAGGAATGTTGACTGCAGCTTTGGGGCTTAAAATATTGAGCAGAAGATGAGGATTGGAATATGAATGTAAAAAAGCTGAGATATGCATTAATTACACCGGCCAGAAATGAGGAGCAGTATATAAAGGCTACAATAGAATCGGTAATTTCACAAACAATAAAGCCGGTGAAATGGATCATTGTCAGTGATGGTTCCACCGATGGTACTGATGAGATTGTGAAAAGCTACAAAAAACATTCCTGGATAGAATTGTTGAGAATGCCTGAACACAGGGATCGGCATTTTGCGGCCAAAGCCATCTGCTTTAATACTGCGTATGAGCGGCTTAAAAACAAACGGTTCGATATTATTGGTAATCTGGATGCGGATGTCTCATTTGAGCCGGATTATTTCGAATTTCTTCTGCAGAAGTTTGAGCAGATTCCAGGTTTAGGGGTAGCCGGCACACCCTTCATAGAAAGACAACAGAGCTCTTATCGGCAGATGGTTGTAAATCCAGAGCATGTTTCAGGTCCATGCCAGATTTTCAGAAGAGATTGCTATGAGCAGATTGGTGGATATATTCCCATAAAGGGTGGTGGAATTGACTGGACAGCAGTTACAACTGCAAGAATGTATGGGTGGATTACCAGAACTTTTCCAGGTAAGGAGTATATACATCATCGAAGCATGGGTACGGCAGAGCACGGAATTATCATGTCACGTTTCTTACATGGGCAGAAAGATTATTATTTGGGGGGTGATCCGTTATGGGAGATCTTCAGGACCTTTTATCAGATGACTAGAAAGCCTTATGTGATAGGAGGATTATCGCTTTTAGCCGGTTTTGTTTATGCTGGAATAAAAGGGGTTGAGAATCCGGTTTCAGAGAAGCTGATAAGGTTTCACCGGCAGGAACAGAGGAAAAGGCTGAAAATGAATCTGGTAAAGATGGTGCTGATGAAAAGGGACTGATTACAGATGTAAATTATCAGGAGGTTAAGGTGCAGGTATCAAGAATATATTACGAAACCAGCCTTGAGAAAGTGGAAAAATGGGTGGAAGAAAACAATTACAAAGGTTATGAACCGTTTGATGGCCTTTCATCATATCTCAGGCCGGTAACTATGAATAATATTCTGGCCGAACGGCTTTTGCAGCAGCTTGTCAGGCAGTGTCCGATAAATCTGAGGCCGATATTGGGTGTAAAGCCACAGGAATCCACAAAGGGTAGAGGATACATGGCGTGGGGATATCTGAAAAGGTTTATAGCTACATCGGACCGGGAGTATCTGAGGAAGGTTCGTTCCTGTTTTGATTGGCTGATACAGAACAAGGCACCGGGGTATGTAAAGCCAAGCTGGGGAAATCATTTTGATTTTACCAGTCGTGCTGGAAGACTTCCAAAGCATGAACCTATTATCGTATGGACCAGTCTTATCGGGCAGGCATTTCTTGATGCATACCAATTGCTGCATGATAAAAAATACCTGGATATTGCTGTACAGATCTGCGACTGGATTCTTGATCTTCCAAGAGAGAGGACCAGTAGCGGGAATTGTATAAGTTATGTGGCGTATACGCAGAGCTCGATTCACAATTCCAATATGCTTGGAGCAGCTATGCTTGCCAGAACAGCAAAGTATACTGGCAATAAGGATATGATGAAGGTTTCCAGAGAAGCTATGCAGTACAGTTGTTCAAGGCAGCTTGCAGACGGTTCCTGGTATTACGGTGAGGGGTTAAATACAAGATGGATAGATAATTTCCATACCGGTTACAACCTGGACAGTCTTAAATGTTATATCGACTCAACAGGTGATAATACTTTCAGGGAGAATCTGGAGCGGGGTTTCAGATATTTTAAAAGCCATTTCTTTGAGAGCAGTGGAAGACCCAAGTATTACCATAATCGGGTTTATCCGGTTGATATTCAATGTGCATCGCAGGCAATTGACACATTGGCTTATTTTGCCGGGCAGGACCGGGAGTCGCTTTGGCTGGCGCAAAAGGTGGCAAGATGGACAATAGATAACATGCAGGACAAAAAGGGATATTTTTATTTCAGACAGCTTCCTGGTATCAAGGCAAAGACCCCAATGCTTCACTGGGGACAGGCTACAATGTATAAGGCACTGGCACATCTGCTGGAAGTGATGCCTTGAGATATTTCTATAAAAAGGTAGCGGCCCCTTTTATGATCAGAAAATACAGGAGAAAAAATGATTGCGAAATGCTTTTTATCGGAGGCAAGAAATCATAGCCTGATTATGATTGCCTGTTTTCTGGTTTTGGCTGGTATTGTAAGGACGGATGCAAAAACCTACAAATTGAGGGGAAATTTTACCAGTGAGTTTCAGACTGTAATAAACAGAACAATTCCAGGAGATACGGTGTTTATACCGGAGGGAAGATATATAGTTGACAGGTCAATTTATGTTCGGCATGGGCTGACAGTCCTGGGTGCCGGGGCATCAAAGACGGTGATAGCATTTGACAGTCTGAAAAGCAGAGATACATGGGTATTCCGGGTCAGATGCAGCCAGGGCAGGATTCGATTCAGTGGATTTTCTGTAAAGGGGCTTGCACCGTTTCCTTCATCTGGAATTCTGATAAAAAACAACTGTACAGATTTCAGAATTGATAATTGCATTTTTGAGAGATGCTGCAAACGTGCGGTGGAGATTCATGGGGATGCCAGAGGGGTTATTGATCACAACCGTTTTATAGATAACTGGTATACATCGGTGGTGGTATTTGGAAATGGGGAGAAGTCCTGGAAAGAGCCACTTTCTTTGGGAAGCGGCAATGCTGTATATGTGGAAGACAATTATTTTTCGCAAAAGAATGTGGGAAATAAAACCATGGCACATCATATCGCATCCAACAATGGTTCCAGATATGTGTTCAGGTATAATACAATCGAAGACGGTTACATGTTATCTCATTCAATCGATGCACATGGTAACAAGTACGGATGGAAGCGGGGGAGTCGCAGTTATGAAATTTATGGCAATAAGATAAAGGCGATTCACCGGTGGGCCGGTATAAACATCAGAGGCGGAGATGGGGTTATTTTTGACAATGAAATAACAGGTGAATTCATTTCTCCATTGCATTTGATGCACGAGGGACGGCAGGGGGACGGGAACTGTGATTATCCATGCCTTGATCAGATAAGAAAGATACATATTTGGGGGAATACCTACAATGGAAAAAAGATTCCGCTGAAAATCCGTCATCCACAGCTTATTAAGTACGATAGGGAAGTAATTATGGATACTTTACCTGGTTACAAACCTTACAGGTATCCTCATCCGCTGGTAAAGTAGAATCGGATAGACACAGAATACTTCAATACGGCTTGGGACTTGCTTTCTATTAATATAACTGGTTTAAAATCAGGAGTATATATGAAAGCAGATCGTTATCTATATCGTCGTCAGTTTATTATCAGTCCTAAAAGGTTAAACAGGTTTCATCACTGGAATCAATCGGAGTTGCCTGATGGCTCTTTTATTTCGGTGCATCCTGATCTTTACTGCATGGTAGCCAGAAGAAGCAGGGATTTCATTGCTCTGATGGGATATATATTGGATCCTTTTCATGATTCAAGGAACAATGCTCAGATAATGGCTGACATGGTTAACAGTTGCAAGTCAATTAATGATTTGTTCAGATATCTTGACCCGCTTGGCGGAAGGTATGTGATATTTGCCAATCTTGGAGATCAGAAGATAATGGTATGTGATCCAGCCGGATTCAGGCAGCTATTTTATATGAGGGATTCCCATGGAGGAGTATGGGTTTCTTCTCAATCATCGATTCTGTCAGAGGTATTTTCGCTTAAGGTGGATGAGACCCTGGAGAGAGATCTTTTTAGTCTGCCATTATTTGCCAATACACATGAGTACTGGTACCCTGGAGAGTTATCTGCGTATAGCGGTGTTAAGCATCTGATGCCAAACCATTATCTGGATCTTAAATCATTAAAGCAGGTGAGATACTGGCCCAGGGAGAGAATAGCTGTAGAGAGTATTGAAGATTGTGTGGAGAAGTGCTCAGAGATACTGCGTGGACTTTACAGCAGTATTCAAAGGCGTTATGATCTTGCACAGGGGATCACAGCAGGACTTGACAGTAGAATTATACTGGCAGCAAGCAGAGATGTAGGATCGAGAATAGAGTATCTGACTCATACACATGCGGGACTGGGGCTAAATGGTGCTGATATAATGATTCCATCTAAAATGCTTCCTGCTCTTGGTTTGGAGCACAAAGTTGTGGTTCATTATGAGATGATGGATAAGGAGTTCGAAAGAATATACAGACGCAATGTCAGCACAGCAAGGCACGGGCATGGATTGAATGCTTATGCATTTCATCGGTATTTCATGGAACAGGGAAAGGAGCGGTTGTTAATAAATGGTGTGTGTGGAGAGATAACCCGCGGTTTTTATTATCTGCCGGCGTTGGTTCCCGTAAATGGGGTCACATTATGTTCACTTACCCGGATGAGAGGAAGCAGGATGGCACTGGAGCAGTTTGAGAATTGGCTGCAAAGTACGCAGGGGGTAAGCAGAGAGAGCGGGATTTCTTTATTGGATCTTTTTTACTGGGAGCAGAGGGTCGGGAGCTGGGCAGCGATGTCTTATAGTGAGTACGATATCGCATTCGAGAGTTTTTCACCTATGAACTGCCGGCTATTTCTGACCACGATGTTGGGGGTTAAGAAGAATTATCGGCAGACAGTTGATACAATTCTTCACCTGGCATTGATAAAAAGGATGTGGCCTCAGGTGTTAGACTATGCTATTAATCCACCACAGGAAATGGGGGGCAAAATAATAAGGAAAATGAAACGAACGCCTTTGCATGGAATAATAAAGGCCATCAAATATCTGAGATACAGCAGATTATAGAATTCTCGGTCTGTTAATTGCTGTTTAAAAAAAACAGGTAAATATTTCAGAGGAATAAATGAATTATGCAGCTCTGCATTACTGGAATAAGTTATAAAACGGCTGCAATAGAGATTCGCGAAAAACTTTCATTTCAAGAGAAGGATCTGGATGACGCATACAGGTTGTTGTTAGCCGGGGATGGGATAAGAGAGTGTGTTATACTGTCTACCTGTAACAGGGTTGAGATTTATGCCATACTTGAGGAAAATTCAATTGAGTTTTTTAAGAGTTTTATGGGAAGGTATCATAACTACCCTGGTGATCTGGAAAGTAAAATTTATTGTAAAAAAGGAACCGAGGCTCTCAGGCATATCTGTGCAGTAGCATCGGGGCTTGATTCCATGGTTCTTGGGGAGTCTCAGATATTTGGTCAGTTGAAAGATGCATACACTCAGGCTCTGAAACGGGGCGCAGTAAAATACACTTTGGCCCATCTGTTTTCTCAGATATTTTCGATAGTTAAAAAGGTCCGCAACAAGACTGCAATCGGGGAGAAAAATGTATCGATAAGTTACGCTGCAGTAAAGCTTGCACAAAGAATTTTCCATGATATCAGGGGCAAGAAGGTAATGATACTGGGTGCCGGTGAAATGGGCAAGCTTACAGTGCGTAACCTGATAGATGCGGGAATAAGCGAAGTGATAGTTGCTAACCGCACATTTCATAAAGCGGTGGAAATCGCCCAGAGATTTGGCGGTACAGCGATTATGCTTCATGAGATTATTGAGTACCTGCCCAGGACGGACATTCTGATAAGCTCAGTTTCTTCCTTTATTCTGAACGAAAAAATGATCAGGGATATTTTCTCATTTGGCAAGAGTGGGCCATTGCTTATGATAGACATAGCTGTACCAAGGAGCATAGAACCCAAAATATCTTCATTGGAAAATGTTTTTCTATACAACATAGATGATCTGAAATCTGTGGTTGAATTCAATTCCCATTCTCGTCAAAGAGAAGCACAGGCCGCAACCTCTTTAATAGAAAAGAAGATCCCCTCGTTACAGTCTTATATGAATACTGCGGATCTGATTCCTACTTTAATCTCAATAAGGTGCAAAGCAGAGGAAATAAGAAAGAGCAGTGTGGAGCAGATAATCAATAAGCTTTCTATATCAGATAAACAGAGGGGTGTTATCGAAGATATGACTAAAGAAATAGTAAAGAAGGTATTGAACCATTCAGAGGTTAAATTCAAGGAGTATAGTGTTGCCAGTAAAGCCATAAAAAGTTTATAGGAACCTTAAATCTCAGCAAGAAAAAGAACTGCAGCTGGCATGAAGGAGAAGGGGAATGCGTAAGTATATACGTTTTATTACAGGATTGCATGATTATTTCAACCAGAGGTTAGAGCCGGCTGCTGCATTGGAAGAGGCAAAGAGCTTATTAAAGGAGCGAATGGAGAGGAGAGAGCAAAACTTTCTCAATCTGGTCGAAAAAGGGATATTTTCTTATGAAAAAAGCCCTTATCTTAGGCTTATGAAGAAGCCTAAGATAGGCTATCAGGATATCTGTAAATGGGTGAATCAGAATGGTATCGAAAGGGCTCTTCGGCAGCTTCTTGAAGAGGGAGTTTATTTTACTGTAGATGAGTTCAAGGGAAAAACAGAAGTCAACAGAAACGGAGAGAGGTTTCGATGTACTGAGTCGATGTTTGATAATCCTTTCCTGTCATGTATTTATGAGGTTCGCAGTGGTGCTACCAGAAGTGCTGGAACCAGAATAAGAATAGATTTTGAATATCTGAGACAGCGTTCATTGTATGATGCTTTCCTTTTAAACGTTCATGATGCACTGACTTCACCTATAGCCAACTGGTTTCCTGTTTTCCCAGGCGCGCCCGGAATTAATTCATCTTTGCGTTTTACCAGAATCGGTAATCCTCCAAGGCGCTGGTTTTCACAAGTGGACAAATCACAGGTGAAAGTTAACTGGGAGAAAACCTGGGGAACAAACCTGATTTTCTGGATGGCTAAAATTAAAGGGGTGCCATTGGCCAGACCGGAGTACGTCAACCTTAACAATGCCCTTGAAGTAGCGCTGTGGGCAAACCAGATGCTTTCATCAAATGAGAATTGCGTAATCTATACCTTTGCGACTTCGGCAGTGAGAGTCTGCATGGCGGCAGCTGAAAACAATATCAATATAAAAGGAACAAGATTTCTGGTTACCGGTGAGACGCTTACTTCTCAGAAAAGAAAAGAGATTGAGCAGGTTGGGGCACGTGCTGTGCCGGTTTATGGAATTTCTGAAGCTGGTGTTGTAGCTGCAGGATGTAACCGGGTTCATCCGGAGCAGGATAGTGATCATTGTCATATTTACAAGGATAGTACTGCTATAATATCACATAAATATCTGGTTTCGCATTTTGATACTGAAGTCGATTCTCTGCTTTTTACAACGCTGCTTTACGAATCACCAAAGCTTCTGTTGAATGTGGGTATGGGGGATTATGGCAAGCTGAGTTGTTTTAAAACCGACTGCCCATTTGGAAATATTGGGTTTGATTCACAGATAAGTTCGATTAAAAGCTATGAGAAGCTCACTGGTGAAGGTGTTACCTTTGTGGATACCGATTTTATCCGTATCATTGAAAAGGAATTACCGGAGAGGTTTGGTGGTACAAGTACCGATTATCAGCTCATTGAAGAAGAGGATGAAAAAGGGTTCAGCCGGTTGCGACTTCTGATAAGTCCCCGGGTGGGTGAGATAGATGAAGATAAAGTGGTGAGTCAATTTATTGAACTCTTGAAGAAATCAGAGGACAGCCCGGAATCATGGGCACAATCGGGTACAGTAATGTGGAAACAGGCCAGAATGATAAGAGTGCGGCGAAGCTTTCCATTGTCTACGGCCAGTGGTAAGATCCTTCCATTTCATCTTGTGAAACAGGCGGAAAAAAGATGAGTTATCCTGTGCATAGAATGAGAAGACTCAGAAGAACTGAGACAATAAGAAGAATGGTCCGGGAGACCAGTTTGTCTCCGTCAAATCTGATATATCCAATGTTTGTGGTAAGTGGAAAAGGAATAAGAGAGGAAATTAAATCTCTTCCTGGAAATTACCATGTTTCACCTGACATGATTGTCAGGGAAATATTGGAAATCAAGAAACTCGGAATCTCTGCTGTCTTGCTTTTTGGGGTACCGGAAACCAGAGACAGTATTGCTTCACGGGCATATTCTGATGAAGGGATTGTTCAGCAGGCGGTGCGGGAGATAAAGAATGCTGACACCGGAGTGGCAGTAATAACAGATGTATGCCTTTGTGAGTACACTGACCATGGGCATTGTGGAATAATAAAAAATGGACAGTTGCTCAATGATGAATCATTGGAGCTTATCTCCAGAGTTGCTTTGTCACATGCCAGGGCTGGGGCAGACATGGTGGCACCTGCTGCGATGCTCGATGGTCAGATAAAAGCAATCAGAACCATTCTTGATCAGAATAATTTTCCTGATACTGCGATAATGGCCTATTCTGTAAAGTATGCGTCAATACTTTATGAAATGTTCTTTAAGGAAGGTGTTAAATCTGTTTTGAAGTTTGGAGATAAATCAACTCACCAGATGGATTTCAGCAATTCTGATGAAGCCATGCGGGAGATAATGTTAGACATAGAAGAAGGTGCTGATATCATAATGGTGAAGCCGGCCTTGTTTTATCTGGATATCGTTTATCGGGCCAAAAATGAATTCAAAATGCCGCTTGCAGTTTACAATGTAAGTGGAGAATTTGCCATGGTGAAGTCGATGGCTAAAATGGGGTATGTTGATGAAACAAGACTGTGCAGGGAAATATTTGTCTCTTTAAGAAGGGCGGGGGCAGATCTGATTATAACCTATCATGCAAAAGAGATGGCAAGGGAACTATTAAAATTCCAGCAGGGTTAATTCATGGATAAAATAAAGATATTACACGTGTATAAATCTTTTAACGTATACAACGGCCTGATAGAAATACTGACCATTTTGGCTCAGAATCTGGATCATCAGAAGTTTGAATTGGGTGTATGTGTAAATGAATACCAGGAAAATACGTTTGGAAAAAATTTTGAAGAGTTGGGAGCAAAGATATTCAATCTGGATATAAAGCCGGGGCTGGGATACAATTATCGTCAAGTACTGGAATTAAACAGTTTTTTTAAACAATATAGACCAGATATTGTTCAGACCCATGTGCTTAAAGCCAATCTGTTTGGAACAATTGCAGCAAAGATGGCGAGGGTTCCTGCAGTTATCACCACAGAAATGACTCTCAAGGATACCGCTCCAACTGCGATGAAAAGGTTCAGAGATCGTCTTATACAGCCTGCTGCATCATTTATGATTAACTGGTCAGACAAGTTCATGGTAACATCGGAATACATTAAAAAACAGTGGACCGGTAACAGAACAAATGAACGAGTAGAGGTGATCTATCCTCCATTTAATCTGGAAAAATATGACAGAGCGGTTCGTACACCAAGAAATCAGATTGATTCTATAGGAAAAAGAGTGGGTTTTGTGGGGAGGCTTTCAGAAGAGAAGTCAATAGACACACTGATCAGGGCTATGGTGAAAGTAAAATCGGAAATTGAGGATGTCAGGTGTATGATTGTGGGGACCGGACCTCTGGAAAGTGAGCTTAAAAGTTATTGTGAGACACTTAATATCAGTGAAAGAATAGAATTTACCGGTTATAAAGAGAACTCTTTTGAGGCATTGCGGGAAATGGATGTGTTTGTTTTACCATCCAGGACAGAAGGTTGTCCCATAGCCATATTGGAGGCAATGGCCATGGGACTTCCGGTGGTGGCAACCGATGTCGGTGGTAATCCTGAGCTGGTTGTCCATAACCAAACCGGAATACTTTTTCCTCAGGGGGATGAGCAAAAGCTCTCAGATGCAATCTGTAAATTGATAAATAACCGGGATAAAGCACGTGAGATGGGGCAGAATGGTCGAAAAAGAGCATTTACCAGGTTTCATCCTTCCTCTTTTGCCAGCAAAATGATGTCTATCTATCAGCAGCTTTATGAAAAGAAGATTGCTTCTGAGATAAAAATGAGGTGACAATGGCCCAGGTAGTTATTATTGGCGCTGGATTGGCAGGGCTTGCCGCCGCAACAAGATTAAAAAGAGAAGGATTGACTTACCTGATCTTTGAAAAGGAAAACAGAATCGGGGGATTATGCCGAACCGAGCAGAAAAACGGCTTCTTATTTGATTACACTGGTCATCTGCTGCATTTCAGAAATGATATTTTCAAGTCACTGATCTTTTCGTTCAAGGAACCGGTTCTTGAAAGAAAAAAAAGAAATGCCTGGATCTTCTCTCAGGGGATATTTACCAGATATCCATTTCAGGCAAATCTTTACGGACTTCCTGCAGATGTAGTCATCGATTGTATCTATGAATACAGTCGGAGGCATTTTAATCCCTACACTGGTCCTGTCAGTAATTTTAATCAGTGGGTAGATGTTTATTTCGGAAGCGGAATTGCCAGACATTTTTTAATTCCCTACAATGCCAAATTGTACAGAAGAGATCTTTCGGAGTTGACCCCTGATTGTGCTGGAAGATTTATACCAGATTCCGATCTTAAGTTGCTGTTACGGGGAGCTTTATGTGATAACGAGGAAAACCTGGGATACAATTCCTCCTTTTATTATCCATCAAAGGGGGGAATAATGGCGGTGGTAGAGAATATAGCTGAAGGTATTTCTGTAAATACCGGAGAGAAGGTGGTAAAGATAAACACCGGCAGTAAAAAGCTATTTACATCAAATGGCAGAGAGGTCAATTATTCCAGAATTATTTCGACACAACCGGTAAATGAACTGATCGAATCATGCGAGGACGAAATAGATAGAATAAGGGATTGCGCAAGGGATCTTCAATACATTTCAGTATTCAATATCAATTTGGGAATAACCGGAAACATTACTGATAAACATTGGATTTACGTACCAGAGGAAAAGTTCATATTCCACCGGATCGGTTTTAACCACAATTTTTCTTCCAGTATGGCTCCTGAGGGTTTCAGTTCCATTTACATAGAGATCTCTTATGATCCTTCAAAGGGAATAGATAAAAAGAGGGCAATAGAGGAGAGTATAGATAATCTTTTAGTCATGAATATTATTAATTCCAGTAAACAGGTTGTATTGATACATACAATTGATATTCCTTATGCCTATGTCGTATTCGATCATAAACGCAAAGAATGTCTCCAGACAGTCAGGGATTACCTTTTGGGAAAAGATATATATACCGCTGGCAGGTTTGGATCATGGGAGTATTTCTCCATGGAAGATGCATTCATGGATGGGTGGAAAGTGGCTGAGGAGAGAGTAATTAATAACCGCAACTGAAATGGTGTGATGATGGAACTCAGGGAATTCATTTCTACTCTGGAAAAATGCGGTTACCTTAGGAAGATAAATAATACAGTTAATTGGAAGTTTGAGATAGGAGAAATCGTTCGTCAAAATCATACTCAACCTCTGCTCTTTGAAAACATTGCAGATTACCCCGGATGCAGGCTGTTTACCGGAGGGTTTTCTAGAATCGATTATTTAGGAATTAATCTCCGTTTAAAGATGCCTGTAAACAGAATGTCTATATTGGCTCATATAAGGCATGGTTTAAAAAATCCGATGGAACCTTTATATGTACAGGACTGTCCGGACTGCCTTTATAAAGATGCAGATGAAGTCAATTTGTATCGGTTGCCGGTTCCCTGGTGGAATCCTCTGGATGGGGGAAGATACATTGGTACCTGGCATCTTAACATCACAAAAGATCCCTTTACCGGCAAAAGAAATGCCGGTGTTTACAGAATGCAGATATTAAGTAAGAATCAGGCTACTGTCAGTGTCTCTGAAAAAAGTCATCTTGCAATGCACATGGAAAATGCTGAGAGGCAGGGAAAGGATCTGGAGATGGCGGTGGCCATTGGGGTGGATGAGGTTCTGGTTCTGACAGCGGCTTCATCGGTTCCATTTGGATATGATGAATATTCATTTGCAGGTGCACTCAGGGGTGAAGGAGTAAAACTGCGTCAATGTAAAGTGGTCGATCTTGAAGTACCATTTGAAGCGGAATATGTTTTAGAGGGGAAAATAAAGTGTGGAATCAGGGTAAAGGATGGGCCTTATTTTGATTATGCCGGAAAACCGGGAATAAATCCTGCTGCATTACTTTTTGAAGTAAGCAGTATCAGCAGTCGTGCTGATGCCATATTCAGAGGAATGGCTGCTGGGAGAGCCGGCGCAGAAGATCATCAGTTGTTTTATATTCTTTCCGCTTTAAACCTGTTGGATTTTCATGGTTCAGCCCTTCGTCAGAGGATACAGAACTTTTTTCTCAGGCACCGGATGTATTCATTATTTCAGTTATCTGGAAGATTAGGTGCTATGGTAAAGAGTATAAAAAGAGAATTGGGGGAGAAATAGATGAGAAAGACAGTAGTTATATCTTCTTTACTGGCAGTCGCAGCTCCTGTTTCGGTACTGCTTTTTATCTTTTTTTTTCCTGTACACATATCACGTGAGAACATCTGGGCTATTGGAATTTACGAGGGAAGTTCTCCTCTTCATTTCTCAAATCCTGCAGAAATTGAAAATCCGGTTATTACTGCATCCGATGTAACCGATATAAAAGCTTCATTTGTTGCAGATCCGTTCTTATTTAGAGACAATGGTGGCTGGTATATGTTCTTTGAGGTGATGAATTCACTGAGTAATCATGGTGATATAGGTTTGGCAATCAGTGCAGATGGTAAAAATTGGAGATATGAAAAGATTGTTCTTGATGAAGAACATCATTTGTCATATCCCTATGTGTTTGCTCACGGGGGAGAAATTTACATGATTCCCGAGAGTGCGACTGCCAATCAGTTAAAACTTTACAGGGCAGTAAGATTTCCATTTGAATGGGAGTGTGTTTCTACGCTTTTGGACGGACAGTTTGGGGATCATGGAATAGTACAGCATCAGGGTTGCTGGTATCTTTTTGCCTGTTCACAGCCATATACCCATAACACTCTGAGGCTTTATTACTCTGATGATCTTTTGGGAAGGTTCATAGAGCACCCGATGAGCCCCATAGTTACTGATGATGCCAACAAGGCTCGTCCTGGAGGGAGGATTATCTTCTGGGATGGCGATTTGATACGTTATTCTCAGGATTGCAGTCCGACTTATGGAAAATCACTTAACGCCTACAAGATTACTCTATTAACAAAAGATAAATATTCAGAGCAGGAATATCCATGGAATCCGGTATTAAAAAGTGGTGGGAGGGGATGGACGAGACATGGGATGCATCATCTGGATGCAATTCAGACAGAAGATAATAAGTGGATTGGTTGTGTCGATGGTTACATAAGGCGCCTGATTATCAAGGTGGATTTTTAATGATGCGGATTTTGGTGGCAATTTCCGGTGCTTCAGGCGTTATAATGGGCATTCGCTTATTGGAGCAGTTAAGGGGCAGGGTAGATCTGCATCTGATAATTACCAGTGCTGCACGAGAGATAATTACGGAGGAAACGGATTATGAGATTGCCAGAGTAGAAAGCCTGGCTGATCACGTTTATCAGAATGATTGCCTGAGTGCCCCTGTTGCCAGCGGATCTTTTCTGATGAATGGTATGGTGGTTTTACCTTGTTCCATAAAGAGTCTGTCTTCAATTGCCATGTGTTATAATGAAAACTTACTGACCAGAGCTGCTGATGTCACCTTGAAAGAAAAGAGACGATTAATACTGGGTGTCAGAGAGATGCCTTTGCATGAAGGCCATTTAAAACTGATGTTGAAGCTTGCATCAAGAGGTGCAGTTATTTGTCCACCAATCCCTGCTTTCTACAATCATCCGGAAACAATTTCCGATCTGTGTGACTACTTTGCAGGGAAGGTAATGGATTTGTTGGGGATTGAACATGAAGTGCTCAAAAGATGGGGTGAATAGAATCTGTTGCTTTCTTACTGTGTCTTTTTTTATGGAGTTTATCATGTTAACGGAAATTTATCAGAGAATATTAAATAAAATCGCTTTCAGCGCTCCAGGCGGATATACAATCCGGCCGTTTCTTCATAGGCTCAGGGGAGCAAAAATCGGTGAAGGGGTTTGGATAAGTCAACGCGTTTATATCGATGAGCTGCATCCGGATGCAGTTTATATTGGAAAACATTCCACTATTGGAATCGGTTCGATGATTATTACTCATCTTTACTGGGGGCCTAAGAGGAAGGATCATCAGAGTAAAGTGATAATAGAAGATGACGTTTTTATCGGGCCAAATTGCATTATTCTGCCAGATGTGACCATAGGTCAAGGCTCGGTTATTCAGGCCGGCACTGTTGTTTCCCGCAAAGTACCATCAGGAACATTGTTTGGAGCACCCAGGGCAGAAGCCTTGGGAAGAGTGACTATACCACTGACACATAATAATTCTTACGAAAAATTCAAAAAAGGATTAAAACCTCTGCTAAGTACTTTTCCGGAAAGCCAGAACATGTGATTTTTTGATCTGCATACTGGAGAGGAAAAGGGAACAACCGCAAACTCCTCCCAGTATGTTAAGAATAAGATCAGAAAGTTGTGAGCTGCGGGAAGGAAGAAATGGTTGGAGTAATTCAATTGTAAAGCTGATCAGGGCACACAATAAAAAAGAGATGATCAGGGAATGGCTTTTTCTTAATCCGTTTTGGATTCCCAGGACTCCGATAAGCAATCCAAACGCCAGAAATCCCACAAAATTTATAATCACATCATAAAAATAGGAGCTGTTGAAACATAGGTCTATCCAGGGAGGAGTCAGGATATTTTTCTTGAGGGGTGAGAAGCGCTCAGGTATGGTTAAGGTGTATTCTCCCCCGGAAAAACTGAATTGCTCTTTCTTTTCAAAATTGGTTGATTTTTGTTTCGAAAGCGGATGATTGTAAATTTTCAATGAATACAATTCTCCGTTCCATCCGTGCTTTCCACTAACAGAGTTTCCTATTACTGCAATTCCTCTCAGGGGTGTAGTTTGAGATGTCAAAGGTTTTTCACTTTTAAGAATTATTTCCCCATTGCAGCTGATAAAGCTTGATTTTGCAACACCAATAGTCAGAAAAACTGGTTCTGTGGGTTTGAGAAGATCCTTAGCATACAATTCACTGTAGCTCTTTTTGACAGGATCATAGAGCCTGAGTATTATTCCATCTTTCCATTGACCAATCAACAGAAATTCAATATTATCGCGGTTTAGAGAGAAAATTCTGGAGATGTAATTATTTAATGGGGGATTGGCTTTCAGTTTCATTTCTATGGAGAAGCCTTCAGGGGAGTTGAAATCCAAAAGTTCAGGAGAAAAAAAGGCGATTGAGGGATGTTTGATAACCAGGTATTTTTCGGCTGCATTGTTTTGCCAGAAGATGTTGTTTGGCGGATTAAAATTAAATGGCCACAGTCCGACTAAAAAAATGCCCAAAAACGAAATAAGGAATATAATAAGAGTGAGTTTTTTAACAGGTTTAGCAATGAGGATGTTTTTAATACTCATTATGTGAATATATTTTCCATAACTGTGCCAAAAAAAGAGAGTTAAAGAGAAAAATGGATTTGTTCAAGAAAAATGGTGAAGATTTGCTTAAGAGGCTGGCGCCGCTGGCAGATAGAATGCGTCCCAGAACCCTTGAAGAGTATATCGGACAGCAACATATAATTGGAGAAGGAAGACTTCTGCGGAGGGCGATACAGATAGATCAGTTATCCAGCCTCATTTTTTATGGCCCACCAGGAACCGGAAAAACAACTCTTGCCAGAATAATTGCCAACACTACCAGGGCTCAGTTTCTTTCCATAAATGCGGTGCTGGCAGGAGTAAAGGAGATCCGGGAAGCAATCGAAAATGCGCAGAAGACACTGAATCTTTATGGGAAAAGGACGATACTTTTTATCGATGAAGTACATCGGTTCAATAAGTCTCAGCAGGATGCACTGCTACCGCATGTTGAGAACGGAATAATAATTTTGATCGGAGCCACAACTGAGAATCCCTATTTTGAAGTAAATAAGGCACTGGTTTCCAGATCACGTATATTTCAACTGAAGGCATTAACTGAGGATGATCTGAAGGCAATTGCATTGCAGGCACTTTCAGATAAAGAGAGAGGATATGGGAACCGATCGGTTCAAATTGACGAAGATGCACTGGAGCATCTGGTCAAAGTTGCCAATGGAGATGCGCGCGGGGTGCTCAATGCACTGGAACTGGCTGTGGAAACAACCACACCTGACAGCGAACAGGTAATCCATATCAATCGTAAAATCGCAGAAGAATCGATTCAGCAGAGGGCGGTTCTGTATGATAAGGATGGTGATGTGCATTATGATACTATCTCTGCATTTATCAAATCGATAAGGGGTTCCGATCCGGATGCCGCACTGTATTGGATGTCAAAAATGCTGTATGCAGGTGAGGATCCCAGGTTCATTTTCCGTCGAATGCTGATACTGGCCTGTGAGGATGTCGGACTGGCTGATCCACATGCTTTAGGGGTTGTTGTCAATGCGGCCAATGCCTTTGATTATGTAGGAATGCCTGAAGGAAGGTATCATCTGGCTCATGCATGTCTTTACCTGGCTACTGCTCCAAAGAGTAACTCTTCATTAGGCTTTTTTGATGCATTGAAACTGGTGGAAAGTGAAGCTAATGAAGAAGTTCCGAATCATTTGCGTGATGCAAACCGGGATGGCCAGGGATTTGGACATGGGGCAGGATATCTCTATCCTCATGCTTACAGGGATCATTGGGTGGCTCAGCAGTATCTGCCTTCATTTTTACAGGGGAAACTGTTTTATCAGCCTTCCGATCAGGGATATGAAAAATCCATAGGGGAGAAGGTTTGTCGTTTGAGGGAGGCACAGTTAGAGGCGATTCTCGATGAAAGTGATTCTTCTGCATTGTTTACAAATGAAAACAACACCGGTAAGGGACAGTGGTTACTGAGGACACTTGGTAACAGTGCAGAGCAGCTTGGCAGAATAAGAGAGAAAGTGATGTCCATGGCTGAGCTTTCACGTGCAGATCTGGTGCTTGACCTGAACGCAGGAAGCGGGCTGTTGACCCTGGAAGCTGCCAGATATACCCCCGATGGAGGTGTGTGGGCTCTTGCACACGATCAGAAATCAATGTCAACAATATCCAAACTCACCGAGCGAATTAATTCTCTGGAACGGCCTCAACTGGTTCTGACCGATTGGCAATCTTTTGATGCGGATTTAAAGAAAGCTGCGGGAGAAAATGTTAAATTCGACAGAATCATAGGTCGCGCTGTTTTGGCCGGAAGAGAAAAGAAAAAAGACATTTTTAATCGTATAGTAAAACTTCTGAATAAAAAGGGCAGGATTGTTCTGGCCGAAACGGTTTACTCGGAAGGACAGCGTCTGTCAGAGCTTTTAAACCGCAAAAGGATGGATGCTTCTTTGATGGAAAAGCTGATAGCTGCAGAATCAGAGCTTTTCAATGATTCATCCGATCATCTGGTCAACTGGACGCCTGAATCTCTGCAAGAGCAGATAGGGGAGATCGATGGGATGAGAATAAGTTTCAACAAGCTGACTGAGAACAGTTCAAGGTTTTTCAAAAGTTCTGATATTGAGTTTTGGTTCAGAAAAACCGGCGGATCAGGACGTTTATCACTTGGTGAAAGGCTGGAAAAGAGTTGTGATATCCGGGAGATTGAAGAGATTAAAAAAGAGTTGCATGTGCAGTTAGATAACAAGTCTCATAGCTGGAAGAGTGTTACTCTTTTTATAAGTGTACAGGAGCGGGTGGGTTGAAGTCTGGACAATTTTGATGCCGGTTGGCCGCTAAACGGGTTATAATATGAAAGAAACGAATACGTCTGAGTCGCAGAAAAAATATGATCCTATACTCGATTCCATTGCCGATGGTGTTTTTACCGTCGATAAGGAATGGAATATCACTTCGTTCAACAGGGCTGCAGAACAGATAACCGGCGTTTCGCGATCAGAAGCCATAGGGAGAAAGTGCTGGGAAGTATTTCATGCAGATGTTTGCGAGCGAGATTGTCTTCTTAAAAAGACAATGAAGACAAACCGGCAATGCATCAACAAGACTGTAAAAATCGTCAATAAACGGGGCTTAGCTATTCCTATCAGTATATCTACAGCAATTCTGAAAGACGCCATTGGCAACATTATAGGAGGGGTAGAAACCTTTCGGGATTTAAGCGAGATCGAAGAGTTGCGCAAAGAGGTGCTGGGCAAATTTACTTACTCCGACATCATCACTCGGGATCATCGACTTCTTAATATATTTAGTACATTACCCGCCATTGCCAAAAGCGATTCCCCGGTTCTGATACTGGGAGAAAGTGGAACAGGTAAAGAACTTCTGGCTAAAGCGATTCATAACCATAGTGGCAGAGGGAAGGAACCATTTGTCGCGGTCAATTGTGGAGCTTTACCTGAGAACCTTCTTGAATCTGAATTGTTCGGTTATAAAAAGGGTGCTTTTACTGATGCAAAAGCTGACAAACCAGGGCGATTCGAGAGGGCAAGAAAAGGAACCTTGTTTCTCGATGAAATCGGTGACCTGCCAAAGAGTGTGCAGGTCAAATTGTTGCGGGTATTACAGGAAAAAATGTTCGAACCATTGGGTGCTATAGAACCGGTGAAATCGGAGGCGCGGATCATTGCTGCAACCAACCGAGATCTTGAAAAGATGGTAGAGGCTGGAGAATTTCGGCAGGATCTCTATTACAGAATAAACGTTGTACCCATAACGCTTCCACCGCTTCGGGAACGGCAGAACGACATTTCTTTACTGATAGATCATTTTATCGGGCATTTCAATCGGGTCCATGGTAAATCAATCGAACGGATATCTTCGGAGGCATTGAGAGTTTTGCTTGATCACCAGTATCCAGGGAATATACGCGAACTGGAAAATATTCTTCATCACGCTTTTGTGTTGTGTCAAGGTTATGTGATCGAAAAAAAACATCTTCCGGCTTATCTGTTCAGGCCATCAGTAAAAATTGGCACAAGTGACACAAGTCAATCTCTGGAGGATTTTGATAGAAGAAGAATCGAAGAGGCGCTGTCTCGCAACAAATACAACCGCATTAATACAGCAAAAGAACTTGGAATCCATGTTGCGACATTGTGGAGAAAAATGAAGAAATATGGAATCAATATTTGAGAATTTGCAGGGCAGGATAAGCTGAAATGGTAAAAAATATTACCTGATGATTAGCGCCAGAGAACGGACAAAAATTTACTGATATAATAGATGATCTGCTTTATTTGCGGACAGGGCAATCGGATCTGGTTAAAGACAGCCCACATTTTTGTGGGCTTACCACGAATAAGAAAAAAGTATGACAAGTTTTAGCACTTTCGAACTATTAATGTTTATAGTGCGATTTTATCGATGATCATCCTGATCGCTTCCACACTTTTTCCTTCGGTGGAAAAATCAACCATGGTGTTACCCTGGTCACTGCATGAAACGAATTGAGGATCGATCGGGATGGTTCCCAGAAAAGCGATGCCAAGTTCTTCTGCCATCCGTTTACCACCGCCAGTGCTGAAAATAGCGGTCTCCTTATTGCAATGCGGACAGACAAATCCGCTCATGTTTTCAATAATACCAACCACAGGGAGTTCTAATTTGTTACAGAAATCGATCGATTTACGAACATCGAAAGTAGCCACTTCCTGCGGTGTTGTTACGATGATTGCCCCGTCCGGCTTCGCAGTTTGTACAACCGAGAGAGGTTCATCACCGGTTCCCGGAGGCGAATCAATTATAAGGTAGTCAAGTTCACCCCACATCGTGTGGCCAATAAATTGGGAGATAACTGCATGCTTGAGTGGACCGCGCCAGATTACCGAATCATGAAGATTCTGAAGCAGGAATTGAACAGACATGATTTTGAGCTGTCCATCATACAGAATCGCCGGTTCCAGATGTGTTTCATCTCCGCTGCTCAGGAAACTTACAAGCCCAAGCATTTTTGGAACAGATGGTCCATGCAGATCGGTATCCAGAAGTCCGGTCTTTTTTCCTTTGAGTGCCAGTCCTACTGCAATATTGACAGCAACAGTGCTTTTTCCAACTCCGCCCTTGCCGGAAAGAACTACGTATTTGCGCTTGATATTTGAGAGAGTTTCTGATAAACGCCTTTCATCTGCACCCTGATGACTCATTGCAATTATACTCCTTAATATTTTATGTGATAAAAAAGTGAGTCATCATACAATGCAAATGCTATGCCTTTATTCTTTTGAACTTTAAATGGCAATGGACCGCCCAAAAAATTGCAAAAATGCAATGAAGCATTGCGTCAGTTGCAATTCTGCAAAAGCCTGAAAAATCATGTTTAATCAAAAATGGTCGATTTCCATCCTAAAAAGGCATTTTTATAATCAGGCACGGAAATAGCATAAAGCATCCGGTAATGGAAACGATTGCAATAACCAACTGGAACAATATCATCTCACCTCTCTATGATGCTTCGTGTTGCTTGCTGATAGTCAGGTCCGACGGAGGGCACAAATCTATTGACATCAGCAAGTTATCGGTTGTTGAAAAAGCATCAGCATGTAAAAAGGCGGGTGCGGGTGTTTTGATTTGCGGGGCAATTTCCAATCTCGCCAGGGCAGCCTTGATTCAGAATGGTATCAAGGTAGTTGCCTGGATCAGAGGGCCTGTTGCAGAGGTTATTTGTGCTTATCGCAAGAATGAAGATATTACGTCGTTATACGCAATGCCGGGATGCGGACCGCGAATCTGTAGAGGACGTGGCAGATGCTGTGGAATGAGATAGAACTGATGATGATAAGCGATATCGCAAAAAAAAGAACTAACTGCGGAAATGATACATGCACAACATAACAACCTTCATAGTTTGTTTGCTCAATTGAAAAATCAATTCTGTGATAAAGGAGAATCAGATATGAAAATTGCGATTTCAGCCGAACAGCCGACTGCGGAAAGTCCGGTTGATTCCCGATTCGGTAGAGCTAAATATTTCATGATACATGATGATGAAAATCAGACATGGGAACCTCTAAACAACGATCAGAACCTTACCAGCGCACAGGGTGCAGGAATTCAATCAGCAGCAAATGTAGTAAACGCTGGATGTGAAGTATTAATCAGCGGACATTGCGGGCCTAAAGCGTTTACAGCTCTGAGTAAAGCAGGTGTAAGTGTGTTTATTGTAAAGGGAGGAACCGTTCAGGAAGCTGTTGCCGCTTACAAAGATGGAAAACTGAAGAAGCTTGTATCGGCTGATGTCGAAGGACACTGGTAAACTTACAAAAACAATACAAAGGAGTTCATGTGAAAATAGCTATTCCAACCGCAAACAACACACTCTGCATGCATTTCGGGCATTGCGAAAAGTTCGTGATTGTGACAGTTGATGAATTGACAAAGACAATCATTGGAAAAGAAGATGCTGTTCCTCCACCGCACGAACCAGGTCTTCTGCCAAAATGGCTTCATGAGAAAGATGTTAACCTCATTATTGCTGGAGGTATGGGTATGCGTGCTCAACAGTATTTTCAGCAATATGGAATTCAGGTAGTTGTCGGGGCACCGCCGGAACATCCTCAGACTGTTGTTCTCAGTTGGCTCAAAGGTGAGTTGGTAACCGGGAGTAACACGTGCGATCATTGATTTTAGAACAAGAAAAGCTCGATGAGATTCCCGATAATAAGACGGTTAGCAAGGTAAATCCGGGTATCAGCAAGAGCGTTTTCTATGAAGAGAATCTTGAAAAGCTCAGGAATATTCATCATTCGAAATGTATGTTCAACCGGGAGCCTTCGGTTATCCCCGGTTTGCGATTCTGGTTTGCTGACTCAGGAGTATTGCAAGGTCAGTTTAACTGTAGTGAATTTCAGCAGGGCTACGATACAATGGTTCATGGAGGTGTTATTGCTGCAATCATTGATTCATCGATGGCGCAGTGCCTGATGGGACATGGTATTGTGTGTTATACTGTCGATCTTGCTGTCAAATACCGGAAACCGGTAATGATTAATCAGCAGGCGACATTAACGACCGAGATTACCGGTGTGAATTGTAATGTACTCTATTCTATGAAATGTAAAATCGTTCAGAACCATAATCTGGTTGTTCAGGCAACCGGAAAATTCTACAAAGCCAAATAACTGTGTCATTTATTGCTTAAACTAAAAATTAATCAATGGAGGTGTTTATGCCACGTGGAGATAGAACTGGGCCAGCGGGAATGGGTCCGATGAGCGGAAGAGGTGCAGGATTTTGTGCAGGGTTTAATGCACCTGGTTTCATGAATGCAGTACCTGGAAGAATGGGTATAGGATACGTTCGTGGGTGTGGCAGGGGTTTTGGAATGGGCATGGGATGGAGAAATGGCTGGTCATTTCAGTATGCTCCGGTTCCGTATTCACAGATTGACGAGTTAACTAATCTGAGAAATCAGGCAAAGTATCTTGACCAGGCCCTTCAGTCCATTAACAAAAGAATTTCAGAACTCGAAAAAGAGTCGAAGTAAAGGATTCAGAATTCACGGCTTAGGATGTGCTAACGCTAACATAGACATCTGAGCCGGGATTATTAAATAGAAAAACACACTGATGAGAGAATTGTGATGAGAACCTATTTTGAATGTCTTCCATGCTTTGTCAATCAGGCACTGGGAGCGTTGAAGAACTGCGATGCAACTAATGATCAGAAAGTAAAAACCATGCAGTCGGTTTTCTCTGAGTTAGCAGGCATCGATTATGATGCGACACCTCCTGCTACTGCACAAAAAATCCATCGCATTATTTCAGAGACAGTCGGAATTAAAGACCCGTATGCACATCAAAAGCAGCATTTCAATAAGTTTGCAGTTGAATTGTTGGCATCTATGAAGAAAACACTATCTTCACAGCAAGACATTTTTTCAGTAAAAGTTAAATTGGCTATTGCTGCTAACATAATAGATTTCGGAAAAAACAATAATCTGAGCGAAAATGACGTATTATCCTGTTTTGAAAAGGCGATGGAAGTACCTCTTGATTCGGTAGCATTGGCAGATCTTAAGGATTCCATACATGATGCGGATAGCATTCTCTTTTTATGCGATAATGCAGGAGAAATAGTGTTCGATAGATTTCTGATAGAAGAGATGCCTTTTAAAAAGGTAATCTGTGCAGTCAGAGGTGCACCGGTAATTAATGATGCAACGTTAGATGATGCTCGAGCAACAGGGCTCACAGAGATCGTGAGGGTCATATCGAACGGTTCTGATGCTCCGGGGACGGTTCTGGAAGATTGTTCTCCGGAATTCAGGCAGGTTTTTGATGGGGCGGATGTCATAATAGCCAAGGGACAAGGCAATTTCGAAACATTAAGTGGTATCACCAACAAGAAAATTTATTTCCTCTTTCAAGTGAAGTGCCCTGTAGTCGGACGTGATACCGGATATCCTGTAGGATCGTTTCTCATTCTGGATAATCAACTGCGAGACAACAGGGGAGTATTAGAAGGTTCACAATCAGGCAAAATTGAGCTGTGAACTGGCTAACGACAGAAGGTGATCCTGTGAATCCTGAGAATGTAAGTGTCAACATTAGCAAAGGAAAATATTATGCCATTACACGATGGAACAGGTCCTTTAGGTTTGGGGCCACGAACAGGACGCGGCAAAGGGAGATGTTGTACTGGATTTGAGTATAAAAGTGTTTCTTATTCTGCACTTGGCAGAAGGAATGGTTGGTTGCTTGGCATAGTACTTCCGCTTGGCACGGCGATACTACGCGATTTATTGAACCCTTCGGGAGTAATTCGACGGATTTTGCATGCGTCATCTACTCCAAAGATCTCTGAAGATGTTCAAAAAACAAGGCGGGAAGCAGAATTTACCGTAATGGATACACATACTTTTTTATAAAAATACATGAAAAGAAGACTTATCAATGAGTATAATGCATGTGAAACCTATAGGTATCATTAAAAGTACCCATACGAAAGCTGAAAACACCCCAATTCAACCGGTTTATGCTGATGAATGTATGGGCAACGTGGAAATATTTCCCGAGTATGAAGAGGGCCTCACTGATATTGAAGGTTTCTCTCATCTAATTCTGCTTTACTGGCTGCACAAAGCTGGAGCAGCGAAGATGCTTGTAAAGCCATTCCTTGAGGATGAATTGCATGGTGTATTTGCCACCCGGTCACCATGCCGCCCAAATCCTATCGGTTTGTCAATAGTTCGACTCATAAAAAGAGTTGGCCCCGTCTTAACCATTCAAGGAGTGGACGTTCTTGATGGTACGCCAGTGCTGGATATCAAACCCTATTCGAGTCGTTTTGATTGTTTTCCTGAGGCTCGTAATGGCTGGCAGGATGCGATCAGCTCAGAGGAAGCTAGCAGAAGAGGGAAACGGGGATATCGCAACAGTGGAGGAAAGGTAAATTTTCATGAAAATAGCAGTTGCTAGCGGTAAAGGCGGAACAGGAAAAACGACTATTTCAACGAATCTCGCTCTATATGTAGCCGAGCATGGATATGATACTGTTTACTTTGACTGTGATGTCGAGGAACCCAATGGTCATCTGTTTCTCAAACCGGTAATCACAAAAAAAGAAGCATCTTCGATTCCAGTCCCCATGATAGATGAATCAAAATGCAGTGCATGTGGTGAATGCGTCAGATT
This sequence comes from uncultured Fibrobacter sp., assembly GCA_964411655.1. GTDB lineage: Bacteria > Fibrobacterota > Chitinivibrionia > Chitinivibrionales > Chitinispirillaceae > JAAYPC01. The sequence goes on along the minus strand of CAYPMS010000020.1, from coordinate 12,328 downwards.
TTGTGAATATAAAGCATTAGTGAGACTTGGAAAAAACGTTATGGTATTTCCAGAGCTCTGCCATGGATGTGGTGGATGTACGCTTGTCTGCCCTCATCATGCGATACAGGAGCAAGAGCGTGAAATTGGGTTAGTTGAAACAGGTCAATCCGGAAAAGTCGGATTTGTACATGGCCGAATGAATATTGGTGAAGCGATGAGTCCTCCACTTATACGAGATGTTCTTCGGCAGATCCGCAACAATGAAGTAAACATTATCGATGCACCTCCGGGCACTTCTTGTCCGGTGATCGCTTCGATTCGGAATACGGATTTTGTAGTCCTTGTTACTGAGCCAACACCGTTTGGACTCAATGATTTGGGGTTGGCACTCGATATGATCAGAGAACTTGGTATTCCACATGGCGTTGTTGTCAACCGTGCGGAAGATGGAAACCGGGACGCGGAAAGTTTTTGCGAAAAGCGGCAGGTAGAGATTTTGGCTCAAATTGCCGATGATCGAAGGATTGCCGAATGTTATTCAAAAGGAGAATTGATTCTGAAAGGTGTTCCGGATATACAAAAAAGATTCGAAGAACTTTGGCAAGCCATCCGAAAGCGAATTAATGCATGAAAGAGATTGTTATTGTTAGTGGTAAAGGTGGTACCGGGAAAACGAGCATCACTGCTTCATTTGCATCGTTTGCAGCAAAAAAGGCTGTGATTGCGGATTGTGATGTTGATGCTGCCGATCTGCATCTGATCCTCAAACCTGCCATTAGAAATAGAACCGAATTCTGCAGTGGACACAAAGCATCTATTAAACTGGATATGTGTTCTGGCTGTGTAAAATGTCTCGAACTATGTCGATTCGAAGCAATATGTGGTGCAACAAAATGGGATGCATATCCAGATATCATGTATACAATTAATCCTGTTGCGTGTGAAGGGTGTGGAGTGTGCGTGCGATTCTGCCCATCTCAAGCTATCGAATTCAAAGAAGAAATTTGCGGAGAATGGTTTATCTCCGATACCCGTTTGGGGACGATGGTTCATGCAAAACTTGGTATAGCATCAGAGAACTCGGGAAAATTGGTAACTCTGGTTAGAAAAGAAGCCAGGAGGATTGCGCAAGAGAAAGGTGCAGAGTATGTGCTAATAGATGGTTCTCCTGGAATTGGGTGTCCGGTAATTGCATCGCTTACTGCAGCGAGTCTTGCCCTGATCGTTACAGAACCAACGATATCAGGTGTTCATGACTTGAGAAGAATAGCAATGTTGACAAAAAAACTGGGGATACCGGCAATGGTTTGCATCAACAAATGGGATATAAACAGATCCATCACAGAGGAGATCAGACAAATAACCGATTCGCAGGGATTGCAATTTGCAGGGCTGTTGCGATATGATAAGGCAGTTACTGAATCCCAAAGACAGCAAAAGGCTCTGCCTGAATACGGCTCAGATGGTATAGTCAGGGATATCATGAATGTTTGGGAGCATGTTGTATCAGCAGCAGAGCGGAAAGATTTTAGAGAGGAATAGTTTCATATATCAAGTAAAAGAGAGTTAGATTTTTGTTCCCTGTAAAATGGGGAAAGTTGAAAAATAGGGAGTTTTTAACCTAAATTCCGCAGTTGAGGTGACAAATTTTTATACTTCTTCAGGAAATCCTGCTTGTCTATTGTAGATTCCTTCGAAATACCATCATACTCGGATAAACAGAAAAGGACTGAGGTGATTACAACCACAGCCCTTTTTGGAAAAAGTTATGATTTCACCGGCATTCTACTCAAAAGGGGTTTTTCCCAAGGTTTAAGTTCATGAGAGCTGATATAGTCCGGTTCTGTGGATGTTGTCTTAAATTCGAAGGTAACGGCGCTTCGCATTCTGAAGTCCACTCTAAAAGGCTAACTGTAACTAATAAAGGGCGTATGCCGTACCAGAAAAAAGAAATTTGAATAACGAATTTCGAATGTCGAAGAAAAAGAAGAAATCCTTTTTTATATACTGTGTGCGTTGAAGATCAGAAAGTGAGAGTGGGAAGATTTATCACTTACGGTCTAAATGACATTTAACATAGGATTGAAATCATTTTCAGTAGAGCATAACTAATACTACTCTCACGAGATGCCAGTGCTTATCTCTGCTCCCATTTGAGAAACATGGAGTAACTATAGTTAATTAACATATTTTACCGCAGCAGAAGATGATCAGCCCCTAAGTGGACACGTTCTGTTTGCGAGTAAAAAGTTGTCCATACCAGGAACTTTCCTGCAGGAAATGACCCACAGCTTATATCAGCTTTACCGGTAATGACATTGGCAACTGCTGAATAATGTTTTCTGCCGTTTAGATCCATAATCTTAACCGACATTTTTGATGTATTGTGGTCTGCAACCATCAAAGTCATTGATCCCTTTGATCTATGATACTGAATAGTCAAGCCTGTGTTTCGGTTCCCAAATGTATTTATTGGTCGTGAGTCGTTAATTTTGGTCGTCTTGCAGCATTGTTTAAAAAACTCAAATATATCAGGTAATACGATTGGCACCATTCCTCCATGATCGGCATTTACTTCCTTGTATTCCAGTCTGAAGCCTTGCTCAATCATCCAATCGCGAACAGCTCTGCTTCCATTCAGAGATGGCGTTTGTATTCCTTCGGTAACAAAAAAATATATCTGGTGAAGACTTTCCCAGGGATAACCGGATTTCTGGACAAATGGACCGGACATTGGTGCAAGTGCATTCCAGTAATTGGAATATTTTCCACCGATATACCAGGTCCCACCGCTTCCCATGGAGTGCCCGGTAAGAAACATTGAAGCACGATCGATCGGATATTCATGTAAAACAATTTCCAGAACATTGATAACATCTTTTTCACTTAACTGATTAATCCGTTCGCTTTCAGGAGTAACCTGTGCCATAAGTTCAGCAGCGCCTTTCTCATTACCAAAAGGGGCTGAAAGCCTTAAGAAATTTCCATACGCTCCTTTGTCACCCATAGGTGAAACCAGAAGAAATCCATACTCATTAGCCAGGCGCACCATCTGCTTGTTATTTTGGTCCAGATAACTGCTTTCATCACTACCTGCACCATGCAGAAACATCACTAAAGGTAATTTAGATTTGCCATCCCAGTTTTCAGGTACACAGACGCGATATTTTTCTTCCGCATTAGCTTCTTTAAAGTAATAGCGTCTATGCTGATCACCTTTGGATTGCCACTGTGGAGAACCAGGATCGGAAAGAGACTCTGCAAGAAGCTTTGCATCATGAATGACTGCCTGGGGATCAAGTATTGTTCCGAAGGAGATCATTCTGTGTGTATCTTGTGCTGATACTTGTGTTACTGCAACGGTAATTGCAAGTGTAAAAAAATGATGGAATAGGCTTGAATTGAACATGAAATGTGCCTGAGGTTTCATACCAGGTTGCACCTTTAAAGGATTTTGAGTATCTGTCAAAATTAAATTTTTTAAAATATCGTTATAGAAAAAAGCAGCTCTGATTATTTTTATTCATTCGGTTAACAGGTGCATAAAAATGGATACCCCCTCGCAATGAGGGGGAATTTTTCTTCGTTTATGGAAAGGCTGTATGTTTGATTAATGTTTTATGGAATATTGGCCGACTTGACTTCCCAATTGGAATCTTTACAATATTTACAGTCAGAACCGACAAGATATCCCTTTCCGGTAGAGCCCAGGTCATCTTTAAGCCACCAGTTTAGCCAGGCTAACATAATCTTAGTAAACTCTCCACCATATGCTGACCAAAGATCTCCACCGTGTCCGTAATTTCTATGGCTGAAGAACATAATTGGATAGCCTTTAGGAGCAATTCCATTATAATCTCTTAATCCATTATTATAGGCCCCGGTATTATCATTATGCCCTTCAAGAATGAGTACTGGTGTGTGTACAGCGTCCCATAGTTGTCGGTTTTCACTAAATGATCCGCTGCTTGCAAGTCCCCATGTTGTCATACGAGGATCGTGGGCTGTACCCATTGCCAGCATGCCTCCACATGAAAAACCATTGGAAGCTATTTTTGTGGTGTCCAGACTCTGGTAGTACGGACTGCAGGGCTTACGGTTTTGAGCTATTGCCCAATCAACGTATTTAAGCAGTACATCTGACATCTCCATTGCGCGGCTTCCTGAACCTCCGGGCGTACCATCCGAAATTACTAAATAACCATGAGAAGCTAATTCTGCCAAAGCTCCTGAGTTACCAGTTCCATCCCTTGAGCATGCTCCATTGCCCCAGACAAAAATAGGATATTTTTTGCCCGGTCCTAAATCGGCTGGTCTATAGATAGTACCTTCATTAATGCCATGATCAGAATTTGTTTCAACTGTAACCCGATGTGGTCCGCTGACTGAAACATTAACCTGAACAGTTTTAGATGGTATACAAGACTCATTGTCTGCGGTTTCAAGGACAATATCGATTGTTTCCTTTAGAGAATTAACAGGTACCTTTCTGGTTTTATAACCCAAAGCTGAAGCCTGCAATGAATCTATAACTTCTTGAAGTTTTGCCATTCTGTTTTCAAATGGAGCGTATGCTGAAGTAATAACTATACTCTTGTAACCATTGGTTAAAGGAGTATAGCGAAAAGTTTCAGCATGTTTATCGATAGAGACTCGAATGATTGCCATTGTTTGAGCAGAAGCAAATTCTTTTATATCGAACCGATGAACACCTGCAGGTAAATCACTGTTAATAATTTTGTACAGTAGTTTACCATTCATATTAAAAATTTCAATGGATGCACGGGATGGTTTTGTTAAGTTAAGGTTTATGATACTGTTTTTGAGAGAAATATCCTGTTTAAGACTCTGAAAAGATATGTTATTGACTGCAGATACTTTTGCAATAAGTGAATATGCTCCAGAAGTGTCAGTTGTATCTGCAACTTGCATGGATTCAATACTTACAATGGCTCCGTAAATCGCTTTTCCGTCCTTGTTGGTGACTTTTCCTTTTATTTCGATATCCTGTGCGTACAAAGATATGCTGGCTAATAATAGAAAAAATGCCCAGCGTATCATATAAACCTCCTTTTTATAAAATGTTCTGCATATTAATTCAGAAGTTACCTGTTTTTTACAGGCGTTTTTTTTCTGATAATTTCCTATCTTTCTCGCCTGCACCTTTTCTGAAACAGCAGAGCTGCAAAAATATTTTTGCGGTGCTTTCTCTTGAGAGTGCGTTTTCATGTAAATGCGAAAACTGTTGTTCTGTTTTTTTTCTGCCTCACTATCGAACCGATTGGTTGAAATCTTTATTTCATTTCTCTTATCTCACAACAGATTCAAAGCGTTAAAAGAGTTGAAGATACCATTGGTTCGGACTGATGGCTCTCATGAGTGTTAATATATAAAAAAATATTGGTAACATCATAAATTTTTATAAGTAATTATTTTGACTATCCTAATAAAGAAGTATCAACCGTGAAATGATGTGAGTTATTCATTAGCTATAATTATAACCCTTGAAAAACAAGCAAATAAAGAGAAGTACATTTCGAAAATTAAAAAAATACAGGCTTCTTTTTATCGTTTGTTCTAAAAAACCGACTCCATCAACTATCTTATCAGAAATAAAACATATAAAAAAAATGGTAACAGAAAGTTTTGAGGTAATCAGATTCCCGGACGCATGTGATTAATCTGATCAAAAGTCAGAAATCATTATCTCCGGTTTTAAAGGGGCATTTCTATGACATCGGTAGTTTAATTTGCAGCAGTATCTTAATCTTCACCGAGTTTTTTTAACTGCTTGTTCAGGTTTGATCGTCAGATATTGCAAGTGTTTGTATTTGTTGTTATTATGCTTTTTTAAAGCATTCCCGATAACATGGATATTTTCTGTTTAAACATCAGAGGGATATGTCGGGTGGATCAGTATCAGAAAACCGGCAGATTTTGGGCTTTTACGGGAACTAATAACTGAAGGTGGTATTAAGATGCCTTCTGATTTATTTGGTGACAAAAAAAGAGCGCAAATATTTTTTTAACTTTATTTTCTTCTTAAGAACGCAGCTTGTAATTAATTTATTTATTTTAATAGATGTAATCATGTTGAAGCAATCTTCAGCAGTTTTATCTATAATCGCTTAATAACAAGGTCTTTAATTTAAGCGAATAAATAAGATAAAGATGTCGTTTTTAAAAAAGCCATTCTTGATTATTTCATCTGTAATCAATTTTACTGAATGTTGCCGTATTTTCTTTTTAGTAACAGTATGTTGTTCTGGGGCTGTTGCCAAAACCGGTGTACCTGTTTTGCTGCTTTCCGGTCAATCGAATAATGGTTTGGAAGGAAGAGCTGTACTTTCAGACATAGTTAATATCAATGGTGTTATCGGCAGCTATAGTTTTTAATCTACTGATATGTCGAAAGGATACTATATAGTTAAAATAAACTCAGGAGGTCTGAATCAACAGGTTGGAATTGTCACTACAGTAAAACTGAAATGAAAAACAGGGATTATCAACTAAAAGAAGGGTTAAATGTTATGTCTGTTAATGTAAGAAAAAAGATGCAATTGTTAATTAACTTGTTTTGCATTGGTTCACTTTCAGGCACAATCAATGCTGCTGAAGTCATGCGTGACATGACTTCGATGGAAATTGTTCATGATATGAAAGTAGGTTGGAATCTGGGTAATACTCTGGATGCATGGGTTGATGGAGTCAGCGGACTGGAAACTGAGACATCCTGGGGGAATCCTAAGACAACTAAAGCCCTGATCGATGCATTAAAGGAGAAAGGATTCAAAACTGTACGGGTACCGGTAACCTGGAAGTCTCATTTTGGTGCTGCCCCGTCTTATACTATTGACAAGGAATGGTTGGACAGGGTGGAAGAAGTAATTAATTATGTACTGGATAATGGCATGTACGCCATCCTGAATTCTCATCATGATGAATGGGTTACCCTTACTCCGTCATCGCAAAGTGAAGTAACCGATAAAATTACTAAAATTTGGGCTCAGATAGCCGATCGGTTCAAGGATTACAGTGATTATCTTATCTTTGAGACACTAAATGAACCCCGTCTCTATGGAACCCAATATGAATGGACCGGTGGTACAGCCGAAGCCCGAAATATTCTCAATGCTTACAATTTGGCAATTGTTAATACAATCCGCAGTAGTGGTGGAAACAATGCCAAAAGGCACATTATGATTCCAACACATGCTGCAACTCCCATGGATGTTGCACAGGATGCACTTGTCATTCCTAATAATGACAAGAGGATAATTGTTTCGCAGCATACTTACTGGCCTTATAATTTCACAATGAATACAGGTGATGGTGCTACAACTTCGTGGGGCAGTCAAAAAGATCAGGATGAGTGTATTGAAGAACTCGATAGAATTGCGAATAAGTTTGTTAAAAAAGGAATTCCTGTTATCATTGGTGAATGGGGTTCCATCGAAAGATCAAATACTGATGCCAGAGCCTTTCACGCAGAGTTTTATGCCAGGGAGGTCAGGAAAAGGGGAATGCTTCCGGTCTGGTGGGATAATGGTTATGAAAAGTCGGGTGGTTTTGCATTAATAAGCAGAAAAAACCTGACATGGGTATTTCCTTCAATTGCTGATGGAATAATTAAGGGAGTAAATGACGGAACTCCTGTAAGTCAGAAAGAAGTAAGTAAGATATCTTTTAACACTCTTGATTATTCATCGGGCAAAATACTCTATTCACTGCAAAAAAACTCCTTTGTTGCATTAAATGTATATAACATGATGGGAAGAAGTGTTTATGGTATGAAAAGTTTTAATCAGCCTGCTGGAAATTATTCAATAAGTATTCCTATTGATAAATTTTCTTCAGGAAAATACGTGCTTCAATTAAAAACCAATGATAATTCGGTATCAAAAAAGATTGCTTTTTCAAAATGAGACAGTTTGGCCGCGAGTTAATCATGAAATTGGTTAGCAAGGGTGGAAGCTATCCACCTTTGCCAACCGTTTAAAATTTACTGCAGTGACAATGATCAGACACTACCTGGGCAGGGTAAACTTAGTACCCTGCCTTTTATTTTGTTATTTAATTGACTGAATATACAACAGCCGTTATGCCATGCATCCCAATGTAAACAAAGTTATATCTTTGGTAATGTGAAATTATAAATAACCGGTTAAAAATCACGTTATCAATGCAATTCTGCAATAGAATGAAGTCGTGATAAAACAGATGTACAAAGCAGGCTTATTGGCGCTGTCTGGTAATGGAGAAGGGTGATTTTCCGGTTTTAAGCCTGAACAAAAATAAGCAAAGCCAAAATCGAAAATAAAAAACCCGGCAATTTGATGCCGGGTTTAAATTTAAACCAGATAAATAAGAGTACTCTTATGGTCTGGTAAGTATAGTGATTACACCTGCTCCATAAGTGGTGTCAGCCTTGTTACCTGCAATGTCGGTAAGACCAGTAAAGTCAATGCTAAGTGTATCGTATGAACCATCTTTATCTTCATTGATAAGCACCTCCATAACACCGGAGCGCTGGCTTATCCATGTCCATCTGGAGTAAGCCTCAGCTACTTTGTAAGTGGAATCACCATACATAATTGAAGATAATGTAAGATAGCTTCCTTCGGCAACCTTCAGAGTCGGCTTGATGGTTGTATCCAATGGCTCGGGTAGATAGCTGACAGGAATATTAATATTAATGAATTTAGCTGTAACATTACCTGTATTATCAAACCCGCTCAAAATCATTGTGTTATTAATTCGGGGAGGCATCTGATCCTTTACAGTAAGCGCAGTTGCTGTATTTAGTGGGGAAATATTAGTGCTGTTTTCTCCAAGTACAATATATTTAATTTGTTTTCCAGATTCGAAACTTCCACTGCCTGTGCTAAGAGTGGTAAAGGTATCATTTGTGGTCTCCAGAAAGATCCAGGATGAATCGGATGGTCTTTTCTGGTAGATCTGATAATATAAAGCGTTAGCCAGTGGAGACCAGTTGAGAATAATCGAGCTGGTGTTGAAATCAACGCTGGTATCTCTGAATGCATCCAATGCTGTCAGGTTCGTTACATTGCCCAGTGCACCGGCTGTGATCGGTGTGAAGTTACGGGCAAGGAAATTGGTATTATTGAGTCGCTTACCTGCAATACTAACAATTTTTTTAATTTTAAGGGTATAGATATCAAAGGGGTCCCAGCTACCATCATAAGGAGTAATAAGAAGCTTTTTATTGCCATTCTGCCATTGTTTCTGAATCAGAATCCGGTTTTCTTCGGTACCGATGAAAACTACGATGCTATCCTGGCTTAACTTGCTGGTATCAACAGCTTCTGAAAATTCCAGCACGATAGATTCGGATCTGGTGAAGGTTTCAAGATTATGGCTCAAGACTCTAAACTCACCATCAGGTATTTTTTCCAGGATGATATCTTCTGCCCGGATTGTGTCTCCGACTGATTTACCATTTAAGGATAAAGAATTATTTTGGCTGTAAGAGAGTGTCCCGTCGCTAAAGAAACGCACTGTGATAGTATACCCGGTATATTCGGGAAGATCAGTAAAGATGTAAAAGCCATTTGATGAAGTGGTAGTTTTCACAGGGTTCTGAAACAGCTGGTTGTCAGGGCTGATAAGTTTACATTCAATTGTGACACCATTTGCAGGGTAGTATTTACCGTCTTTTTCGTAATAAATATTACCCCTAACAGCAGCGCCCTTTTTTGCCATTAAGTACCCATTGCTCGATTGATTAACTATTGGGACAGTATTGCTGTTTGGATCTAAAGTTAAGCTTAACTGGTCGTAAATCTCCTCAAAGCCGGCTTTACTGCAGGTTATTATATAATCACCTGGTTTAATGGAATCAAAGATTACCGTACCTTTAGTGTCGGTGAATGATGAGTCTACACCGATGATGCTGACTGTCGCACCGGAAATAGGAGCCATAGTGTGCTGGTCAAACACTTTCAATATAACTCTGGCTTTTGTATCTGCCTGTTCATAGTCGATTTTTTTGCTGGAATCCACCGGAAGCAGTGTTCGTTCACAGTTAAGATTAAGAAAAAAACAGACACATGCCAGTAGAGCATATGTATAAGCCCTTACCATTTGCATTATTCCTCCTTATGGATTATGGATCAGATATCTATTGATTGTTATTGCCGGTAATTAATGTTTTTTTGCAATTGTTTAATGATGAAAAATTAATCCGATCAATAATATTGTCTGATGAATTGTAATTTAATATATATTATATATACAACTTTGCAAAAAAAATTTTTATATCCAAACGCTTTATACGGAAGGAATGTACCATGCACATTATAAGGAGTTGTATCCTCTGTTTTGTAATGGTATCGGTATTTGTTGCTCAAAAGGCAGAGTCGCAGGTATCGGCCACATCAGAAAAACTTTTAAAAACAGGTATGGGCTTTCAGTTGGGTGTAAGATTTCATCAACCAGATCAGATAAATCAATATATTACTGATCTGAATGATGCCTTTCTTCATGAATATATTGCCGGTCCGATAGAAAAAAAGAGTCTGGGACCAGGTGTATTTCTGAGTGTGAATGGGACATTTGATATTGGTCCTCTTTTCAGTGCGGTACCTTATGTCCAAAGCATGTGGGCAGGAAAGCAGATGTATTTCACTGGTGGGCCTGCTGCAAATATTCATGTAAATACCTATACTGCTATGGGCGGACTTAATCTGTGGCTCCGTGTAGTCAACTTCGATGTTTTCAAACTGAGAGTCGGTGCGGGAGCATATGCAACATACACTTATGTGAGTACTACCGGTGATGTGTTACATCGTAGAATCCGCGGAAGCGGAGCAGGCGGAAGGGTTCTTTTGGGAACTGAATTTCGGCTAACTGAAAAAACTGCCCTGACATTTGATTGCGGCGTACCTTTCGGTAAATCCAAACTGTATCATTTTGAGCCGATGGAAGTTGAAGGTATTGATGTTAGTTATCCGGAAAAACTGGATCATTCAGGGTTTGAGCTGACCCCGGGAATAATGTTCTATTTTTAACAGACTGGACAGAATTTACAATAGCTTAATACAAGATGTCGGGATGAGTGCAATTGGATTCATCCCGATATGATATCTTCTCATAAAAATATCCTGCCTTTCGATACAATTTGTTAGTAGGCATACTTTTTTTACCTTTCAATCGAGATATTTTACTATTCTGAAGGGTAGAAATAGCCACAAGTTTTTATTTATCTATTATCCTAAATTCCGCAGTTGGAGTGGATGCAGATGCGTAAGATATTGAGATGATAAGCCTTGAACGCGGTGCAGGCCTTATCGACACGGTGATAAGGTCAAACCGCGTGAATGGCTTAGCGCTCAATAGGTTACGCATATGCGCCGCATTCAGCTGCGGATTTTAGGATTATAGTGATTTTGATGTCAGAAAAGATTATCTGTGCATTGTTCCAGTGAATAGTTGTGTTTCTTAAGGAGCCGAAGCAGATGCTTGGATGACAATATGCCCTGTTAAAAGTGACTATCTAAAATGTTTTTTTGTTCTCTTTAAGGTAAATTCTTAATTCTTGTGGTTTTAACTTGGGTGGCTTTTGCAGAGTAAAAAAAAAAGAGTGGCTTAAACCACTCCTTTTAAGTTCGAATCAATTAAGTGCTAAAAAATTACTTAGTCTGGCGTTCAATAGTTTCCTTATCGATGTTTTCGCGCAGCGCATCTTTGAATGATCTGTCCAGACTAATAGGGTCTGCATTGGGATCATCAGTATCGATAATGTACACTGGGGTTGGGTTATCCAGATATCCCACAACTTCGGCATTATCGAAAACGAAAGTTTTGCTTTTGCCAGAGAGCACAGAGACATCTTTCTTTTCTACCCATCCGATGGTACCATCAGAAGTTTTAATTTTATGCATATCTTTTTTGCTATCAAGCACCTGCAAACGATCACTGGTTCCTACGGTAAGGATTGGTTCCTCGTATAATTGTCGGGTATCACTTTTGTAGACCTTTACTCCATCTTTAACCGGCTGGGCAACTTTTTGTGCCGAAGCAAAAAAGGTAATGGCCGAAACCAGCAACACAGTCCATCTAATTAATCGCATAAATTTGCTCCTTTTTATGATATTTCCCAACTAAAGGGACACTTACTTATTATATCATAGTATAATAAATTCTCATATTGAATGCAACAGCAAAGAATAAATTGTACAGGGCAATCCATAAGGCTAATCCTGAAAACAAAAATCCATATCTTTTACTGCTTTGGTTTCATCCAGCCGACCCACAGTAGTACTGATGGGCGCCCGATGAAGAGATTGTGGATCGGTTTTAGCCAATAATGCTATTTCTTTCATGG
>CAYPMS010000019.1:0-48627 GCA_964411655.1 uncultured Fibrobacter sp. | reverse complement strand
CACCCATCTAAACCTCCTGAAAAGATTTATAGTGAATATATTAAAAATGGAGAGGTGTCAATCCTGCTCCACAGTCTGCAAATCTGGAAACTGGAAAAAACAAATGCTTTCCGTTATATAACTGAACGGGAAGAATAGGGCAAGAGGTATTCAGCTGTGCCTGGATAACAATTAAAAGCTGCTATTGCAGTGCGCTGTCGATTTTATTTGTTAACAAGTCGACAGTCTGCTGTAGTTCACGTATCTTATTGGCACTTTCTTCATATTTGGTTTTACATTCAAACAGTTCACCTGCAATGTTCAGCGCTGACAAAACTGCTATTTTTACTTGATCATGAATCGCTGTGTTTTGTCGGATCTCTGCCATCTTGGAATCAACAAACTCGGCAATCTGCCTGATGGTTTCGATATTTACATCGCTTTTGATCTGATACTCTGCACCAAAAATGACAACTCGAACGCTTTCCATGGACGAGCCCATACAACCCCCGACCAGCTACTTTTTTGGTCTGATTACTGTTGTACCATCTCCAATTTCGCTAAAAGTCCCTGAATTCGTTCAGCAGTAATATTAAGCTTGTTCTGCTGGTTCTGGGAATCGGTTTTCAGCATCTCCAGTTCCGCTTTGAGTTGATCATTTTCAGATTCAATATCAGAAATTCTATTACAGTTCTGATTGAGTTCCTCTCGAAGCTGGTTATTTTCTTTGCGCACATTATCCAGTGCAGTAATCAGCGCCTGTACTTTATTTTCCAATTCATTAAGAAAATCGATAGACAAGGTAACTCCCTTCTCTTGTATTATATAGTATAACGGGTCCTGGACCCTGGTTAGAAAAATGTTATTTTGCAGACCTCTTTACACTGTAAGCAAAGATTACGTAAAAAAGGCCTGTTTTAATATATACAAAGTTATGGAAAAACACCATAGCTTCTGTTTGGTATTATCCTACTGCATTAACTAATAGATGTCAATACTTTTTCAGGTACGAAGCTGTGCACCGAATTTTGACTGCACTGTCGAAACAATTGCCGAGCAGATACCTTCTGCTTCCTTATCAGTAAGGGTTTTCTCCACTGAACGAAGTTTTACACTAAAAGCAATGCTTTTGCGCCCTTCTCCCAGTTTTTCTCCCCTATAAAGATCAAAGGGCGTAACTTCTTCAATCAGCGGTGAAACGTTATAAATCTCACTGATAATTTCGCATGCCTTCAGATCATCAGCCATTACAAAACAGAAATCCCTTTCCAGTGCCGGAAATTTAGGAAGTTGCCTGTATTTGGGCTGTGGCAAAAAGGATTCCAGTAATGATGTTACATCCAATTCGGCATAATAGACTGATGACTTGATATCAAAATGGTCACAGATTCTTTCAGAAACTTTTCCAGCAAATCCCTTAATTACACCATTACTGACCAGGGCTGCCTCTTTTTCCAAAATCGAAGTAGAATCAGTGATAGGGTTAAATGTGAACTCTCCAACCCCACAATGGGCCCCCAAAGCCTCTATAATTCCTTTGAGTATATAAAAATCGCAGGGAAGAGCCGCAGTGTTCCAGCTGTTTGCCCAATAGTTACCTTCAATCAAAATACCTATAACCTGCCGCTCAACTGTACCAGACTGAGTCTGCTCGAATATCTTACCAAATTCAAAGAAATGGTTATTGAGATTTTTACGGTTGAGGTTGTAAGCCAGAACTCCTAACATACTTCCAGCTAAAGTTGTTCTCATCTGGGCCATTTCAGGATTCAAGGGATTCAGTAAAACCACAGGGGTAATCTGTGGGGTAAGCAGAGAACGGAGCTTTTCTGAAGTCATGCTGTTGGTTACGATTTCACGTAATCCAAAAAATGCCAGTGCAGTTCTCAGCTTATCGGTAATCCTTTCAGTCTGAGGCAAACTCATATTCAGATTTACCGGAGCTATTTCGGATGGAACTATATTATCATAACCGTACATCCGGCCAATTTCCTCAATAAGATCCTCTTCAATGGCGATGTCATGACGAAAAAGAGGGACAATGCAACTGATCTGATCCGGTGATTGAACAGTACATCTGAAACCAAGAGATGTAAGTATGAAAAAAATCTGCTCTGAACTGAAAGCCATTCCAAGTACTCTGGATGTTTTTGATGGCCGGATAATAATAGTACGTGGGGAAAATGGTTTTGGATATACATCAATTCTGCCAGATGCAATCTGACCGCCAGCTGTTTCCAGGATCAGTTGAGCTGCAGTATCAATAGCATCGATCAGTACCTTGTCAGGATCAACCCCGCGCTCGAACCGGTAGGAGGAATCGGTTGACAGGCCAAGCCTTTTTGAGGTCTTGCGGACACCGGTCTGCTCAAAAAATGCACATTCCAAAAAAACATCGGTTGTACTGTCAAGAATCTCAGAACCAGCACCGCCCATTATTCCGGCAAGTGCCACCGGCCGATCTCCATCACAAATAAGAAGATCTTCAGGAATAAGCTCCCGTCCGATGTTATCCAGAGTATTGAATGTTAATTTTTTTCCTGCTTTCTTAACAATGATTTTATTTTGCTGCAAAGATGAATAATCAAATGCATGCATGGGTTGACCATACTGAAGCAGGATATAATTGGTTACATCCACCACATTATTAATAGGCCTGATACCGCCCAGGATCAATCTCCGTTGCATCCAATGTGGGGAGGGCTTAATTTGAACTCCCTTTATCAGTCTTCCACAGTATCTGGGGCAACGGTCAGCCGCTTCAATTGATACAGAAATGAAATCCTCAATACGAAGATTATTGGTTTCAACCGGAATTTTAGCGGTAGTTTTCAGTGGAAGCCCGAATCTGGCAGAAACTTCTCTGGCTACTCCAAGAACACTCAGGCAGTCACCGCGATCGGGTGTAATTTCAATCTCAATAACTGCATCATCAGTGTAATAAGTGGAAAGGGCTTCGCCAGCTTTAAAATCAGAGGGCAAATCTATAATACCATCATGATTTTGGGACAGACCAAGTTCCTCTTCAGAACAAAGCATCCCGAAAGACTCTACCCCCCTGATTTTTGATTTTTTAATCTGGAAATTTTCACCCAGAACAGTTCCGATTGAAGCAAGAGCTGTAGTCATTCCGGCTCTGACATTGGGAGCACCACAAACAATTGTCAATGGCTCCTGTTCCCCGGCATCTACTTTGCAAACCGATAACCGGTCCGCATTCGGATGCTTTTCGGTATGAAGAACTTTTGCAACCCTGACCCCCTCGGGTATGTGGTATTGCTCGATCGAAGCTACTTCCAGTCCGGCAGACGTAAGTGCATCAGCCAGTTCGTTTACTGGAATGTCAATATCAACAAAATCTTTCAGCCAACTGTAAACAACTCTCATAATAGGTTTTCTTCAATCAAAAGGCATTAGTTCCTGCACCGTCACCCTGAAATGGGCGATTTGCTTAAAAGATCAAACCTGAGGTTACTGTAAACTCAGTAATCCTGCTTCAGCTTAGAACTGCTTTAAAAAACGAACATCATTTTCGTAAAAGTAACGGATGTCTTCGATACCATACTTCAGAAGTGCAATCCGTTCTAAACCGATGCCAAAGGCGAACCCTGTATACTTTTCGGAATCGATTCCTACATTTCTTAAAACATTAGGGTGAACCATACCAGCACCCAGCACCTCAAGCCATCCACTTTTCTTACAGATGCTGCAGCCTTTCCCTTTGCATAAGAAACACTCAACATCGATCTCCACACTTGGTTCTGTGAAGGGGAAAAATGATGGACGAATTTTAATGCGAGTCTTTTCATCAAAAAATCTGCGACAGAAAGCCAGCAGTGTACCCTTTAGATCTGAGAAACTGACATTTTCATCTACGTACAGTCCTTCAATCTGATGAAACAGACAGTAACTGCGAGCACTGATCTCTTCATTGCGATAAACCCGCCCCGGCATAATATAACGGAATGGGGGTTTACGATTCTCCATGGTTCGGACCTGCACCGGAGAAGTATGAGTCCTTAGAAGTACCGATTCTGTAATGTAAAAGGTATCCTGCATGTCACGGGCAGGATGGAAAGCGGGTGTATTGAGTGCTTCAAAATTATAATAATCAGTCTCAACTTCAGGCCCATAGGCTACAGAAAATCCCATACTCAGGAAAATATCCCTTATCTCATTGCGGATTCGCATCAAAGGGTGAATACTTCCTTTAGGAAAAGGAAATCCCGGAAGTGTAGGATCAAAAGAAAAAGAAGCTTTTTTCTCACTCGAGGTCTTCCACGGCGCCTGCTCGAATTTTTCCTCTATCGAAATTCTGAGCTGATTAGCTTTTGCTCCAAACTCCCGGCGCTCAGCTTCAGGTATATCCTTAAGTGATTTTAAGATTTCCCGCAATATTCCTTTTTTGCCCAGATATTTAATACGAAACTGTTCGGCAGTTTCCTTATCTTTAACAGCCGACAGTTCGAATTCTGCATTCTGACGAATTTGATCAAGATCATTCAATGAATGGCCACTACCGGCACTTTCAGAAATCATTTCAATCCTTATGCTGCTATAGTATCAATTAATTTTTTGAATGCATCCGGTTCGTGAAGTGCCAGATGAGCCAGAGCTTTTCTGTCGAGCTCTATCCCTTTAGCCTTCAATCCTGAAATGAACTTTCCGTATGAAACACCGTACTGACGGCTTGCGGCATTGATTCTCATGATCCACAAGGAACGGAAATTGCGTTTATTCTGTTTGCGATGAGCATAGGCAAAAACACCTGACCGAAAGAAAGAGTCTTTAGCAATGGAATAACAATTAGCACGCTTTCCGTAGTAGCCTGCGGTCATTTTGAGTAATTTTTTGCGTTTAGCCCGTGATGCAACACGGTTTTTAGCCCTTGGCATTTCTAACTCCTTTTATGAATAATTCAGAAAAATCAGTTATTTATTTATAGAAAAATCACACCGAAATCATTGTGCGGACCTTTTTCTCAACTCCGGCAAAAACAAGAGTCGTCTGCCGCAGATTGCGTTTGCGTTTGCGGTCCTTTTTGTTTAAAATATGGGTGTGAAATGCTTTGCCTCGTTTTACATGGCCATTTGCAGTCACTCTGAAACGTTTCTTTGCGGACTTACGACTTTTCATCTTCGGCATAAAATACTCCCATTTTTATCAGAAAATATTACAGTTTTACTGATTATTGTTGTTGATCTGCTGTGATTGCTCTTCCTTTTTCTCCAGATCAAGCTTACGGTTGTACTCTTTGATTTTTGCTTTATCGGGAACATATATGGAAATCATATTTTTCCCCTCCATTTTTGCGGCAACTTCAATTTGAGACAAATCCGCAAGGCAATTATCCAGACGTTCCAGGATTTTATGGCCAAAATCAATATGTGTTATTTCTCTTCCCCTGAAAACCACCGTAGCCTTAACCCTGTCACCTTTAAGCAGAAAGTTTCGTGCATGTTCCATTTTAAAGTTGAAGTCATGCTCATCGGTTTTTGGATGAAGCTTGATTTCCTTTAAATGCATAACATGCTGCTTCTTTTTTGCCTCTTTTGCTTTTTTGGATTTTTCGTATTTGAATTTACCATAATCCATTATGCGGCATACCGGTGGATCGGCGGTAGGCGCAACTTCTACCAGATCAAGAGCCGCTGCTTCTGCCTTGGCCAGTGCATCACTGATAAGCATTATTCCCAAAGCTTCACCATCTGCGTTAATTACTCGTACACGCGGAGATCGGATCTCTGTATTGATCCTGGTAGTGTCACCGTCTTTGGTCTGAGGACGAAATCTATTGATAAAAGACCTCCTTTAAATGTTTTGGATGTTTAAACCGGGTTTGTTTGCCAGTTGCAGTCTGTTTATAAACTGATCCAGAGGAATTGATCCCTGGTCACCTTTTCCATGCATACGAACCGAAACTGTGCCGGTCTGCTGCTCTTTTTCACCCACAATAACCATACAGGGTATTTTATGCAGCTCAGCATCTCTTATCTTATAACCGATCTTTTCACTTCTGTCATCTATTTCAGCGCGTATCCCGGCATCAAGGGCCTTCTTTTGTACCCTGTGCGCATAATCAAGAAACCGATCGGAAACTGCCAGAATCTTAAGCTGAACAGGTGAGAGCCACAGCGGCAATGCACCCCCATAGTGCTCCAGCAAAATACCAATGAACCGTTCCATGGAACCAAAAAGCGCACGATGAATCATGACCGGTCTTTTTTTAGAACCATCTTCTGCCGTGTACTCAATCTCCAGTCTCTCAGGCATACTGAAATCAAGCTGAATGGTTCCGCATTGCCAGCTTCTATTTAGTACATCCCGAATATGAAAATCAATTTTTGGACCATAAAACGCCCCGTCCCCGGGATTAAGCTGGTATTGATAGCCCTGAGTTTCAAGAACATTCTTGAGGATGCTTTCTGCTCTGTCCCACATCTCTATCGAACCGATGAATTTTTCCGGACGGGTCGAAAGCTCCATCTTATAATTGTCAAAACCAAAAGTCCGGTACATCTTTATAATGAATTCTATTACCTCTGTAATCTGCTGCTGGATCTGCTCCTGAGTGCAGAATATATGCGCATCATCCTGGGTAAATTGACGTACTCTGAATAGCCCATGCAAAGTGCTGGATTTCTCATGGCGGTGTACCAGACCAAATTCAAAGAATTTTATCGGAAATTCACGGTATGAATGCGATGCGTTCTTAAATATCAAAAGATGTCCGGGGCAGTTCATTGGCTTTACCGCATGCTTAGACTCATCTATTTCAGTGAAATACATGGCATCACGGTATTTATCATAGTGACCGCTTCTTTTCCACAGCTCTTCATTGAGAATAATCGGTGTCTTTACTTCCTGATAAGCAGCCCGGATATGCTCTTTACGGCTGTAATCGGTAACGATATTATAAAGCACCATTCCTGCAGGATGCCAAAATGGAAATCCCGCCCCCTCCTGGTGAAAAGAAAACAGTTGAAGATCCTTGCCAAGTTTCCTGTGGTCACGTTTCTGTGCCTCTTGCAGCATGTTCAGATATTCATCGAGCATAGACTGTTTGGGGAAGGAAATGCCATAAATTCTCTGAAGCATCTTGTTTTTTTCACTGCCCCGCCAGTAGGCTCCGGCTGTTGATAAAAGCTTTATTGCTTTAATATAACCGGTATTAGGAAGATGTGGGCCCCGGCAAAGATCAATCCAGTTCCCCTGACTGTAAATACTGGGGGTGCCCTCTATATCATTAAGCAACTCTAACTTGTAGATCTCATCCTTAGATTCAAAGTATTTCTTTACCTGTGAACATTCCTGTTCACTGCGTTTTATCTCCAGCTTCCTGGATGCCAGCTCCTTTGCCTTGGCCTCTATGGCAGCCAGATCTTCGGGAGTAAAAGGCTTTTCTACATCAAAATCGTAATAAAAACCACTTTCAATTGCAGGACCGATGGCTATTTTTGCTGAGGGAAACAGTTCCTGAACTGCCTGAGCTAAAAGATGTGAAGAAGAGTGCCAGAAAACCGCTTTGCCTTCAGGATCATCAAAAGTGATGATCGCTACATTATCGTTATCCTTAAGTTCTCTGCTAAGATCAACAAGTGATCCGTTTACCTTGGCAGCCAGTGCCGATTGAGCAAGTCTGGCGCTTATACTTTTAGCTAAATCCATCGCAGAACTGCCTTCTGGCATCTCTTTGATGTTACCATCCGGTAATATTATTTTCATAACTGATTATCTTCCATTTTTTTCCGATTGAACCGGTTTATTTCTGTATAAATACAATAAGCCACCTTCCATCCTTTTTTCTTTTTTAAAGATCAGTTTAAGGATCAGGAAGAGAGGCATAACTTAAAAAATGGGCGTTACTGGACTCGAACCAGTGACCCCTACCATGTCAAGGTAGTACTCTAACCATCTGAGCTAAACGCCCTAAAAGAATTAATTTTTGGCCATCCGGGGGTTATTTTTCATGCTAACCGCAACTGAGAGGAAGGATTCCTGCCCGGACTGATTCCAGACGGCAATTCTATAAAATACGATAGAATAAGTAACAAAGTCAAAAAAAAAGTATTTTGAACCAAACTAAAAAGCTTTTTAGATTAAGATAAAAGATTTCAGAATAAGATAAAGCATAGGTTTTCAGATATTGGTTTTAAATTTATTATGAAAATTTTTTTACCTCAGTAGCTGTCTGCTCAGTAGCTGTCTGCTGCAGAGGAGGAATCGATTATCTCCTTAATAGTCACATTACTGTTTCGGAATCGCACTGTACTCCGTTCTTTTTTCAGATGGATGGCGTTTTGAGGGCACAGATGAATACAGCCCAGGCATTCTTCACAGTTATGATGATAAAGCGGCTTTTTTTCCACTTTTATGTTGTCCACGGGGCAGACCTGTTCGCAAACCTTACATCCGTTGCAATTATCATCAATCCAGAATTTGCGGTCCTGCTTGCCCCAGGATCTCCGGTAAAAATACTGGAAAACTGAACTGAAAATTTTGCTCGGGGTCGAGACTTTTTCGATCATTTTTCTGGAATTTTTAATATCATCAGCAATTTTACCAAGGTTTTCCGGAATCTTTTTTGATGTTTCCAGCTTAAGCTGATCCTCAATTCTGAAAAGTGGAAGATAATTATCAACCATCAGAATGGATTTTGAATAACTCAGAGAGATGCCATTTCTTTCTGCATGCTTGCGGAAATCATGAATGCCAGCAGCTATGAAATTTCCATAACTCATAACTGCCGCTATGTAAGGAGCTTTTAGCGTAACAGTCCGAAGAAACTTCTGAACTATCCGCGGGGTTCCAAAATAGTAACAGGGGACAACAATCACTATTTTTTCATCCTCAAAGGAGGTATTTCCCTGCTTTAATACCTTGGGAATAGAAATCAGGGTTCCCCCAATCTGTTTTGCTGCATGAAGGCAGTTTCCGGTTGCGGTAAAATAGAAAGTTTTCATAGTGCAAATTCTTCTTTAATTTTGTAAATGGAACTGCAGTTTGCTTCTGTTCGCTTATAACATGGCACAGGTATTTTTCAGGTGATGAAACAAATGGCGGCAGGGAGGAAAAAAACAGAGACCGGTTTGGCCACATGTTCTGGATTGAGTGCCTGAAAAAACTAAAAAAGACATTACAAGTAAAATGCTGCATTTAAAAGATGATGATTCTCTCATACGCCCCTTTATTCTGGTGAAGACGATTACTGAAGGCTGTTTCTTATGACAATTTAACCTAAATTCCGCAGTTGAGGTGGATGCAGATGCAAAGGATATTGAGATGATAAGCCTTGAACGCGGTGCAGGCCTTATCGACACGGTGATAAGGTCAAACCGCGTGAATGGCTTAGCGCTCAAGAGGTTACGCATATGCGCCGCGTTCAACTGCGGATTTTAGGTTTAAAGATAAATGACATTCTAATGAGTGTCAAAGCAATTATATATCCCTGCATGGCACACTGCAATCTTTCCAATGGCTACTGCCTCTACTTTTGTTTATTTTCTCAATTTATCATTCTAAACTAGAATAGAGAGACTTCAGACCATGAAAATCTTTGTTCCTGGACGAATCTGCCTTTTTGGTGAGCATACCGATTGGGCTGGCGGTTATCGCCGGATAAATGGTGCATTGGAAAAAGGTTATACTCTTATTACCGGAACCAATCAGGGAATTTATGCTGAAATTAAGGCTCATCCTTCTAAATTAATATTCAAAACGACACTGACCGATCAGGTATTTGAAATTCCTATGAACCGTGAGGCTCTTCTTGAAGAGGCTCAGAAAGGTGGAATCTTTAGTTATGTGGCAGGAGTAGCTTATCAGGTTCTTACTCATTACAGGGTACACGGACTGGAGATTAATAATTACCTGACCGATCTGCCGGTAAAAAAAGGACTCTCTTCCAGTGCTGCAACCACTGTGCTGGTAGCTCGTGCATTTAATCGCATTTATGATCTGAAAATGACTATTCGTGGAGAAATGGAGTTCGCATATCTGGGTGAAATCACCACTCCTTCGCGTTGCGGCCGAATGGATCAGGGATGCGCTTATGGAAATCGTCCGATTTTGATGACTTTTGATGGTGATAGGGTTGATGTCGAGGAAGTAGCTGTAGGTGGCAATTTTTATTTCGTGATTGTTGACCTATGTGCAGGAAAAGACACAAAGGAGATTCTCAGCAAACTCAATAAATGCTACCCTTTCCCAGATAATGATATGCAGCGTGCAGTTCAGGATTTTCTGGGAAAAATCAGCGCATCCATAACCAGACGTGCAGTCGAAGCAATAAAGGAGGGTGATGCGGTTACTCTTGGTAAACTGATGACTCAATCTCAGGCGGAGTTTGATAAGGCATGTATGCCGGTATGTCCATCTCAGCTTACTTCACCGGTACTTCATAAACTTCTGTCCTGGCCTTCGATACAACCCTACATTCTGGGTGGTAAAGGCGTAGGTTCACAGGGTGATGGGACCGCACAGCTTCTGGTGAAAGATAGCCAGACCCAGGAAAAAGTGATTAAAATGATCGAATCAGAACTTAATATGCAATGTCTCAGCCTGACCCTGTCATCGGCTAAGAAGGTGCGTAAAGCGGTTATCCCGGCTGCCGGTTTTGGTACGCGGCTTTTTCCGGCTACCAAGGCTGTGAAAAAAGAGCTGTTTCCGATTATTGACAAAGATGGAATTGCCAAACCAGTCATTCAGGTGATAGTGGAAGAAGCCCTCAGCGGTGACATTGAAGAGATCTGTGTGATCGTACAAAAAGGTGACCGGGAGCTCTTTGAGGATTTTTTCCACAAACCACCTCCTGTTGAGCATTACGCAAAACTTTCCAAAGAAGCACAGAAAACATCCGACTACATTATCGAAATAGGCCATAAGATCACTTTCATTGAACAGCAAACCCAGAATGGATTTGGAGATGCTGTGTATTGCGCTAAAGAGTGGGTAGGTAATGAACCGTTTCTACTCATGCTCGGTGATCATCTGTACGCTTCCGATACCGATACTTCCTGTGCACGCCAACTGTTAGACATTTACGAAAAGTACGGTCGCAGTGTTGTCGGACTTAAACTCACACCTGCTGAACTTATCCGCCATTTCGGAACGGTCACCGGTACCTGGGTAGAGGAACAGTCGGTTTTGGATATTACCGAATTCGCCGAAAAACCGGATGCAGTCTATGCTGCAGAACATTTGCGAATGGAAAATATCCCCGATGATCAGTATTGCACCGTCTTCGGTCAGTATGTGCTTTCTCCTCGCATATTCGAATTCCTGGAGGAAAACATAAACAACAATATCCGGGAAAAAGGCGAGTTTCAGCTTACCTCTTGTCTGGATAAACTGCGGCTCGAGGAGGGATTCATGGGTTATCTGGTGCAGGGGAGAAGGTTTGATATCGGCCTGCCCCAGGCTTATCTGCAGTCTCTGGAAGAGTTTGCTGTTAAGTAGTTTATATACCGCCCTTTCGGGTGACTTGCTGTGGCTCTGACTTACCCACAGCAGTTTATGTGGCTGTTGGTTCATAATCATAAAATCTTTTGATTTTGGGTAAACCTGATAATTTAATAATCATAATCTGCAGTCACGAAGCAAGCTGTACATACAATGCGTACACTTTATCTTCCTTTAATGATTATCAATAATAAAAAGAGCTGTTCGGATAGCTAATAATGTTTATTTTCTGCATATTATTTATATTATGGATTAAATACCCGCAGAGTATCAGGAAATCAACCTAGGAGCGATACATGGGAAAAAAAGTGATTAATTCGGCGGCGTTATTAATGTCTTCGACGCTAATCTTCTCTTCTTCTGCAGCAGTGGAGGCGCCATTTGAGATTGGGACCTGGGGTAATTTTTGCAAAGGAGCCATATCTCACACCTTTGATGATTACCCGACATCTTCAACCGACCAGCAGGTAGCTTCAGGACAAGCAGCTTTTGATGAGAAAGGGTTTCACATGACTTTTTTTGTGTTGCCCAGCTCATGCAATAATAACCATTGGAACTCTCTGAAAGCAGCTTTTGCCAAAGGTCATGAGATCGCCAGCCACAACAACCAACATAACAGTGAGGCCAGCGGATTGAAGCCATCTCAAAATGCCATAAAAAGCAATGTCCCCGGAGAGATGTGCGTTTCTATAGCATACCCAAACTGCAATACCCCTGGTGATGTTCAGGTTTTGCAAACCTACATTGCAGGAAGAAACTGTAACGGGCAGGTTAATCCCAAAACGCCGCAAAACTTTGCTCAGATCGGCTCAAAAATGTTTGGCAGTGGTGGCTGTAACTGCCCCAATTCTGCAAATGATTTGAATAGTTTTGCTGATCAGGCTGCAAACAATAATGGATGGGCTGTCGCCTGTCATCATGGAATCGGCAGCGATGGCCATAGCTGGGCGGTTACAAATCTGAATGCAATGAAAGAGCATTTGAATTATCTGGATCAAAACCGGAATAAAATCTGGTGCGAAACTTTTGGCAATGTAGCCCGTTATATCAAAGAGAGAGATGCTGCATCTTTAACTGTAGAATCATCAGAGCAGAATTCCATTAAAATAAAACTCACCGATAATCTTCCGGATTCAATCTACAATTATCCACTCTCGATTCGATGCCCACTCCCTGAAGGGTGGACCACAGTAATGATTACTCAGAATCGGAAA
Source organism: uncultured Fibrobacter sp. (assembly GCA_964411655.1). GTDB lineage: Bacteria > Fibrobacterota > Chitinivibrionia > Chitinivibrionales > Chitinispirillaceae > JAAYPC01. The sequence continues at coordinate 35,974 of CAYPMS010000019.1, read as the reverse complement.
GAGGTGGATTACACAATTACAAAAGTCAATTCCAACGATTATCTGATGTTCAATGCTGTTCCCGATGATGGTGACATCATTATACAGAGTGGTACCATGGTAAGAAACCTTGTATCGGTGTCAGCATACGGAAAACCGGTTCTGCTGAATAAATCAGGCTTGTCAATTGATGCCGCAAAGTTTTCTGGTTCTACTATAGCAGTATCCCTGTTTGACCTTAGAGGTAAACGTTTTGCCAGTTATTCACTGAACAGGAGTTCTTCCAGAGTAACTGTACCATTCAATGCATTAACCAGTTCGGCATTTGTGGTTAAAGCTACCGACGGGACTACCACTATTGTTACTCGCTGTCTGGCACAATAAATTAGTTAAGACACAGGGGAAGCTACCCCTGTGTTATCGGGTCCGGTTATCCGGACTTTTTAGATTCGGCAATACGGGAATGTCGGATCTTTTGTCACGGAAAATCAGTCCTTAATTACCGGTCCTGAGCTTCATGGATCCAGTTTTGATGCCAGATCGATGGCATCTGCTTTTGCCGGAAAACGAACACGCAGTGCTTTCGCCAGAGTTCTGGGAATGTGAAATGCCTCGCCATTTTTACTTTGCACCATATATCGGTGATAATAATCAGGAGGAATGCGGATACTCCAATTTTCAGAATTTGTAATCCCAGGCTTATTATAAATTTCTTTTATCCCCAGAAGATCGGTGAAAAAGACAAAAACATGTTGAGCCGGACCCAGAAAAAGCTCACAAAACATGGCTTCGCAAAATTTATTGGGATTTTCCAGCATCTCATTGAGCAAAGACTCTTTTTGCTGCTGTGATTGAGACAGTTGGGATGCCAGCAGTGATGCACGTGCTTTGTACCAGGTTGTACCATGTCTTTCGATGGCTATACGCCATATCGGTTTTGTATCATGATTACCCACCATAATCCAGTCCTGAGCAGAAGTGTTTTCTCTTCTGTATATGTCATCAGGGTCATCCGGATCTGCCTTCTGAGTAACACAGAACCGGCCAAGTCCTCTTTTAAGCATTACTTCCTTTAATGGCAGTGGCCATGTACTGAGAACTTCACAGAGAATATCGGATTTTGATGCCCCTACAGTTTTAGCCCTTTCAAGAATTACATCGATCACCGTTGCATACCGGTCAATCTGTTCAGGAGTAAGATACTTTACCCAGTGATCTCCGTACCGGGGATAAGATGGATCGCTGTTTAGCTGTTCTCTTTTTACCAGAGCATAGTTTTGAAGCAATGGATGATCTGGAAGATCCGGTGAAGAGTAAAGCCGGGCACCATTCTGCACTGCAGCAAAAGCATCATCTGAATTGCCATCGTAAACCCATGGACAAACCAGCCCATGAGGATGATCGATCCGGATCCCGTCAAATCTTGAAAACATTTTATCGATTCTGGCTTCAACCAGTTTTAATGCCGGGCCAGTCTGGCCATTTGAAGTGAAAAACAGCGCTGGATTCAATACTGGATATCCCCAGGGTTGGCCTTCAGGGTTACTTCTGCTGGGAGGAGCGCCCATAAGATATCCAGGCAAAAATAAAGAACGCCAGGCCCATACATCCTGATGTGAAAAACCGATCTGAAGATCACCATAGATTTTAATGCCATAATGCCTGGAAAGTTCACGAAATTGCTGATGCTGTTCCTGAAGAAGGAATTGAGATAAGGCATAAACCTCAAAAACCGATTCCATGTCAGTATGAATTTTCTTTTTACGGGCATTAATTCTTTCCAGCTCTTCATTTGGAGAGAAAAACAGGTTCTGATCGATTCTTTCCCATTGCCGCCAGTCATCGCTGTTGTAATGGTGAGTCAATGCCTGGAAAAATGAGTCCCGCTCAAACCAGTTTACCGGATTTTGAGCCATTTGCTGCAGAAAATGATTTACTTTGGGTTTAAGATCATTTTTATCACGTTCACGATATCTTTTGTAAATTATGGAGTGAAGATTATCAATGGCCATCCATGCACTGTCTTTATTTACACGGTGTCTGAAACCTGAACACTTTTCAGCAAGAATCATGGCCTCATCGGGTGTAAAAAGCCAGGGGTATTGCCTGGATAACCTGGATAATGAGAGGCTAAGAGGATTATTGCTGAAGATGGTGCTGTTATAGGGAGAGATATCTGATCTGGAAGTTTTGCCCTGGGGGCCGAACTGTATGGTATTTATTCCGATATTATGAGCAAACAGTAAAAAGTCGACCCCACCATCACTGTAGGGCGATCCCCAGCCAATTTCCTCTTCAGGAAAAGAGGGTAAGCTCTGATCGAATATTCCCAGACTTAAATGCTTTATCTGCAGCATTGAAAGAGCATCTTTGATCAGTGTAAGATTAGTGTTTAAATTATTCATGCGTTCCTTTTCATCACTTCTACAATTCGAAGGTCAACTATTACATTTTTTCCAGCCAACTGATGATTAGCATCGATCTTAACTGTCTTGTGGTTAATTTCCAGTACAGTAGCCAGGATCGGATCATCATTGTCGCCATCCAGTTCTATCACCTGACCTGCAACCAGTTTGGCTGCATGGGGAATACATGATTTGTCGATCTCCTGGATCAGATTGTCCTGATAGGGACCGAATGCATCCTGTGATTCGATAAATAAAGTTTGTTGTTCTCCTTCCTGCATTCCTGGAATAGCTTTTTCGATTCCAGAAATGACATCTCCTTCGCCAACAACTATCTCTACCGGATCAGAATCCAGTGTGGTTCCTACCACGGTGCCGTTTTCTAACCGTAAAGTGAAATCGATCAGGACAGTATCTCCTTTTTTTACAACTGTTCGTGCCATGTCGCTCTCCTCACAGTGAAGTCAGATGGTGATATTTTTTTGAGAAGAGCAAAATTATGGCCAGAGCAGTTGCAATTGATCCATTGGTGAAAAATGCCTGTTTTTTGGTATGATTATATTATAACCGGAGCTTCAATGCGCAAAACTGCATAGGGAAGTATGTCAAAGATATGAAAGGGGCCGTTTGAGCTGCGTTGCTCCCCATTTTTACATCTCCAGAGTAATGGAAACAAGGTGGCCTGTTCAAGAGTGTTTTCATCCAGAGATACAAAAGTAACCGACTCAGGAAGATCAAATATGGTGACCTGCTGAATGGTGTCGGTAAGATTGGCCACCAGAAGCATCATTGAACTCCCCGACCACAATGCAACACTTGCGATCCGATTAGGTTCACTGCAACTGCAAATCCTGGCCAGCGCCCCTCTCATTTCACCTATAGATGCCAAAATATGATAGAGCGGATATACTGCCTCTTTTTGTGAAGGAACAAGCCCTGCCGGTCCAATTGACTCGAAAAAAGTAACACTTGCAGCTTTTGCTGCTATACAGTGCATTAGTGCTCCCAACAGCCAGGATGCAGCAAAAAGCCCCTGTTGTCTCGGGTCAGCACCTCCGAATTTCCGGGGCCTGAAACGGTTTCTTGGACGCAAACTTAATGTAGATATGGCTGGCAGAGCCTTCCCCTGAAAAAGAGCAGCAGTCCTAAGCGTTTCTGAAATTCCAGGAAGATTACTCATGATCGCATCATTGTCGAATGTGTGTACCTGAGGTGTAGCTGAATAGCACAGAAGATCAAGCAGTTCAGTATTTGGATGATTGCGGTTTATTTCCACAAAATAGGAATCGGTGCCACTTCCTATGAGTGCCATCGGGCTATATAACCGTAGAATTGGAGATACATGGGAAATTGTCTCTGTGGAGGTGACAGCCTGATCTTTTCTGTAAATCAGAAAGGTACTCACCGGGATCTGTGTCGCGCGAAGCACCTTTGAGATTAACTGAGTTTCTGCCTCATAATCAGATGTAAAATAAATCGCCAGCTCGGAGGGTAAGCCCAGAAGCATACAATGATTGGCATAGGTTTCCATCTCTGAGATTATGGAACTGCTATCTGCTTCGATATCGATGCGCAGATGAGATAATGAGAGTTGCTGGATCATCTCTGCTGCAAAAGGGGTCATTTGTTCTTTCAGTGAATGGCTGACTCCGATTCGGGGAAGGGGATGCAGGTTTTGAGCAGTTGCAGGAATTTTGATTTCAATCGGTTTAGGAACCGCTTTTCTTAATGGCTTATACGATTCCACTTTCAGGGTTACTTTTTGCTGGATGATACTTCCCTGGGTAATGGTTACCGGAAATGGTTCAGAAAGAGGTGTTGAATAGGTCTTAAACGATGCGTCTGTCCAGTTTCGCTGATCCTCCATTTCAAACGTATCACCCTCAAAAAGTATGGAAACTGAGCCGAAAGAAGATATCTTGTAGCTAAGATGGCGGATGTCTTTAAATGGCTGAAAAGGGCTGATAAATACTGGGAATGTCTCCTCCCTTATTTCACCATCAACAGTTCTAATGGTACATGCCCTCCCTGCACATAACTCCAACGGATGAAGCACACAGAAGCCAATACGGTTGCGCTTAAAGGTGGAAAGCGCTTCCCCATGCATTGAATACTGTATTGTTCCGTCTTTTTCACCACAGAGTTCTCCCCGCCAAAGAAAGTTAATATCCTTTTCACGGTGTAATGCCTTGAAGGTGATTCGAAAAGAAGAGGAATCCTTTTCCATAAGTACAGGGGTGATCTGTGGATGAATAGTGTTCCAGAATTCATCCCTCAAAGCCATATAAATCCGTTGCACTATTTCATATTCACCAAATTGAATGGAACTGATAATCCCATTCTGGTATAGGAGAGTCAAAGGGCCGGCAGTAAGACTGATCCAGCGGGAGCCGCTATAATTCTCATCTCCATAATAAGCAGTGTTAGTATTCATAAGACTCCCGGTTGGAATAGACAATACCTGCTCATCAGTAGCAGTAAAGGGCAAAATAGTTTTCAGCAAGACTGAATGGTTGCTTTTTGATTAGTTTTCGATGATTGTATGACATGGTCATAAGGGAGGAACAAAACAGAGTTGCGAAAGTGCAAAAACATCCGGTTTAGAAGATGTTTCTGCCAAATAGTCAGAACCTGCTTTTCATCTCTTTACCAATGATTTCCTGCAGGGTGATATCGAAAATCAGCACAGCATTTGGAGGAATCGCAGGAGGTGCTCCGGAAGGACCATAAGCCAGATCTGGTGGAATAAAGAAGCGATACTTGCTTCCTACGTTCATCAGCTGAATTCCTTCAGACAGACCGGGAATTACTCTTCCAAGATCCAAAGAAACAGGATTTCCAGCCATGGTACTGTCAAAAACGGTACTGTCAAGCAGCATGCCTTTGTAATTTACCTTCACAGAGTCGGTCTGAGCAGGCCTGTCACCCTTACCTTTACTTATTATGATATACTGAAGACCGCTGGAAGTGCTTTTAACATTGGGATTCTTTTTATTCTCGGCCAGAAAATCCCTACTTTTTTGAAGATTTTCTTCTGCCAATTGTGCCTGTTTTTTAGACAGCTTTTCCTGAACCTCCATGGAAAACTTGCGTCGGATCGAATCGGCTCTTACCGAGTCAATCATAGAAGGTGTTCCTTTAAGCGCCTGCTCTACACCCAATGAAAATGGAGAGATAGCTACAGTAGTCTCCAGCTCTTTTAATTGAGCACCAACATCTCGGCCGATTATGTAACTGAGACTGTCCTGATAGTTGCGCAAATTGATTTTTTTTGATGTGCTCTGACTATAGATGCCTCCGTAAACTGCTAAAATAAAAGTTATCAGTATAATTCTGTGCACTTTTAGCCCCCCATCCAAAGCCGGTTTTTATTTTTAACCATGCTTTTACAACCTGCAATGATCGGGCCATTAAATTGTTAAAAATCGTTTAGTTTCCAGCCCTAAAACCGTATACGAACTGCTGGACATGTGGCTGGCAGTGATTATACAATGATGTACATTCCTGATTGTTTCTATACCTGCAGTTTAGGAAGCAATTTTGCAGGTTTAAATTGAAGGTGATTATTATGGCTGGTAATATAGTGATCGTTGATGATTTCCCTTTGACACTTCAATTCATTGAATACCACCTTCAACAGGCAGGCTATTATAATCTTTCCACCTTTGAGAACCCTCTGGATTTGATTCGTTATATGCAGAATGGAAACAAACCTCAATTAATAATTACCGATTTTCAAATGCCAGATTTAAATGGGATTGAACTTCTCAATCACATCAGCAATTCCTTTGGTAACTTTCCATCAATAGTAGCAACTGCAGATTGTTTATCACTGGAACCGGAATTGTGCCAATATCCGATCCTCCAAAAAGGTACGCCCTGTTTTATAACGGAACTTCTGACTCTGATCAAAAAACTGACCCTTCATGTCGTTCCATTACCTGCTTTTCATAGAATTACATTACCAATCTAACTGGGGTCAGCACCTTTGCAGTTTACCTTTTTAACGGTTCACTGTTCTACGGTAACTTCACAGTCAGGTTGAATATTTATTACTTTACTCCGATTTCTATCGACACTTACCCGATAACAGGATTCATCGCTGGAAGAAAATACCCTGACGTAAATATAATTAGCCTCTTCTTTTACAAGTGATGCGGTTTTAAAGATATTATTGCCGCCGCCGTAATTTTTATCTACTATAGAAATAAGTTCCGAGTAGTCTTTCTGGTTGATTTTTTCCAAATCTATTGGAATAAGTTCGAAACTTTGAATTACCATGGTATTCTTAGGACTGCAAGCTATTACTAACAACCCTGTTAATAAGTGAAGAATTAAATTTTTTTTCATAGTGTGACTCCTTGGTTAAATATTCTATTTTTAAATCTGATATCACTGATATTCTCAAGATAAATAATTCCTTAAGACAATTTAAACCAATTATAGGAATATTATGATTCCATTATTTAACCATTATCCACTTCTTGCAGTCTCTCTTAATTATTACAAAATAGGAAATTTACCTACACCTGTGCAAAAATTTGAGAAGTTAGGTAAAGAGTTGTCCCGTGATGATTTGTTTATCAAAAGAGACGATTTGAGTGCAGATCTCTATGGTGGCAATAAAATCAGAAAACTTGAGTTTATATTCGGTGAAGTTATTGCTTCCGGTTTCAGACAGGTTTTAACCTCAGGGGCGGCAGGCTCCAATCATGCTCTTGCGGTTGCTTTGCATGGGGCACAATCCGGTTTAAAAGTGACTTTAATGCTCTTTGATCAACCTTATAATACTGAAATCAGCAAAAATCTGCTGGCTGATTATGCAAGCGGCGCTCAGATGCATCTGGACTGCACTTATGAATCTCATGCCGCTTCAATGAACAGGGTATTAAATGAAAATGGCGCAGATCAGATTTATGTGATTCCACCCGGTGGATCATCGGTTTTGGGAGTCTGTGGTTATGTAAATGCTGCTTTTGAGCTAAAAGAGCAGGTTCAAAAAGCTTTGATACCAGAGCCTAAGACTATCTATGTAGCAATGGGGACCATGGGTACTGCGGTTGGATTAATTCTGGGGCTCAAGGCTGCAGGATTAAAAAGTAAAGTAGTAGCTGTACGGGTTGTTCCTTCATATGTTGCAGATCATGATAAATTTATGACCCTTTTTGAATCTGCCAACAGGATGCTTCATGATAAAGATCCCTCATTTCCGCTTATTGAGCTGACTCATGATGATTTTTTTATTGATTCAGACTTTTTGGGAATGGGTTATGGCCATATTACGACTGAATCCAGTAATGCAGTACAGCGCTTAAAGAAGACAGAAAATATCAAACTGGAAGGAGTTTACACAGGCAAGTCATTTGCATCATTTTTACAGGCAGCCGGAAACGATAAACTCAATGGGCCACTGTTATTCTGGAATACCAAAAGCTCAGTTCCATTACCTTCTCTGAAGGATGGTATTGATTATAAAGAGCTCCCTGGTGCCTTTCATAAGTATTTCAAACCTGATTCGGGGGACTAATCTCCTTAATAAAGGCTGCCAACGAATTAGCCACCTCGAAGCGGTCCCCAAATTATCCCCTTATCAAAGGGGAGCGCTTTTCAGCTGGGGTTTCTCAGTTTCAACCAGAATTTTCTTAAGAAGACTGCTAAGCTCTTCGATGTTGTAAGGCTTGGAAATCGCGGCACAAAAACCGAAGGAATGAAAATTCAGCATAACCGGATCATCGGGATAACCACTGGAGACGATGGCTTTTACGTTGGGATCCTGTCTGCGTAACTCCTCAATGATTTCTTGAGCGCCTTTACCCCCAGGAATGGTCAAATCAAGAATGGCTGCATCAAAAGGGGTCCGGTTTTCAATTGCAGCACTGTATAATTTCAATGCCTGCTCCCCTTCATTGGCCATAAAAACCTTATATCCCAGATGGGATAAAAGCCGTTCTGTACTTCTGCGAATTATATCATCATCATCTAACACCAGAATTTTACCCTTCCCCTGCCACGGCTCAACTACCGAAACCGAATCATCTTTCAGGATGTTTTCCGATGCAGGAAGATAGATATTAAAGGTTGAACCTTTATTGATTTCTGATTGTACAGTGATATACCCATTATGCTTTAAAACGATTGAGTATGCAGAACTTAGTCCCAAACCATTGCCATGCTGACGAGTGGTAAAATAAGGATCGAAGATCCTGTGAAGATTTTCATGTGGTATGCCAATACCATCATCGGAAACACTTATACAAACATACTTGCCCGGCTTTAACGGTATATTTGCATTCTTCTGCAATTCCACATTTTGTGCCCTGACGGTAATTGTGCCCCCATGAGGCATCGATTGGTCTGCATTTACAATGATATTATTGAGCACCTGATCGATCTGGCCACGATCTATTTCCACCATATACAGTTGATCATCCAGATTTAACCGGTAATCGCATTTTGAACCGCTTAGATAAAATCCAACCGACTCCTCAATCAGCTCTTTCAAAGAAGAGACCTCTCTGTTGGGAGTAGCATTATCTCTGGCAAATGATAAAAGCTGTTTGGTAAGGCTGGATGCCCTGAAGGCTGCCTTCTCTGCATTAGTAACTAAATTATAGGTCTCACTGTTAATCGGCAATGCAGTTTTAGCCATGAAAAGATTGGTGATTATTCCTGTAAGCAGATTATTAAAATCATGAGCCAGGCCACTGGCAAGCAAACTTACCGATTCAAGTTTTCTGGATTTAAACAGCTCTTCCTCTAGAATCTCTTTTTCGGTGATATCTCTGAAAACAATCACATATCCCAATGTTTTACCATTGCAATCAAGGATTGCGGACCGGTTCTCAGACAGCACATGGGTAACACCGGATAATGAGACCAGTTCAACTCTGCGGCTATCAATTTCAGAAACTGAATTTGGAAAATAACAGGAAGAGCTCTGCTGTGCCAGATGCCTGATCGGAAACACCTCTGTCAGTTGCTTTCCTTCTGCATCCTCCTGTTTCCATCCGGTAATCCCTTCAGCTGCTTTGTTAAGGAAAACAATTTGTTCATGTTCATTAACGGTTATTACTCCATCCCCTATGGAGCGTAATGTCACCGAAAGGTACTCTTTTTGAGCTGCCAGATCACTCTCGGCCAGAATACGTTCCTGTATCTCATACTGAAGCTGTTTGTTTCGCTGCTCCAGTTCCAGCGTTCGCTCTTCTACCCGCTGTTCAAGCTCGTCACGTGCTTGTTGAAGAATCTTCATGTTCTGCTGCCGTTCAGAGATATCCCGACCGAAAAAGACTATTCCCCTCAACTTCTGATTCTTATGGCGCAGAATCGACCAGGACAGAGAAATGGGAATTGTTGAACCATCTTTTCTTATAAATTCGGTTTGTACATCATTAACCGAGCCTCCTTTTAATAACTGCTTTACTGTGGTATCGGTGTTTGCTATGAAAGCGATAAATTTATCAGGATGTTTTCCAAGCAGTTCGGCTTCTGTGTACTGAAGCATGTTAAGAAGAGCTCTGTTTACGATCACTATCTCGTCTTTAACATTGACAACCACCAGAGCATCGGACATGGAACCGATGATTACTTCTGCCGCATCAGATGGATTGAGATTGAAAAGATTATGCCGTCTGATTGCATAAGTAATAAATAACGCCATGCATGAGAGAGATACTTTGGTAAAACTGGGTGTTTTCACGAAGTGAAGTGGAAGCACAAGCTCACCAACTATCGAAATAAGCACTGATATTGCAATGCCAATCAGGATAATTAACGATTGAGAGCGAATTGATTCGGTTTTGGTGGTGAAGTAAAAAAGAGTAAGCCAGAAGACACATAAAAGTAATACCGCAATTCCCCAAAAGCCTATTATAAATGCCAGAATGGATGGCTCAGTATTATAGCTCCAGCCCCAGTTACTCCATTCTACGGAACTTTTCAATAAATAATAATTAAACAGCGCAAATACCAAAGCAGTCAAATACGTAATGTAGAGAAAAATCTTAAAAATTCTTTTTTTCAAAAATGCTGTGTAATCAAGAACAAAATGTGCCAGAAATGCAATGCAGATGGTCCAGATCGCTTCAAATCCAAGCCAGAATGCAGCTTTCGTGGCAATTTCCGATTGGCTGGCCAAAAACTCGGTAATCGACCAGAATGAGGCTGAAAGACAGAATAAACCAAAAAGACGATTAGAAGTCTTTTCTGTGCTGTATTTAAGGACAATTATGGCTAATCCAAAACAAAGTGTTGCGGCAAAGATAGAGAAAAAAGAAAATATCAGCATCGTAAGGTGTTTTTCCTTTTTACAATATTTAAACTGTGGCAGGTGAGGAAATGCAATATCAAAAGTGCCATCTTTTTTATTAAGATATCATAACAAAGGCAGTTTTTCAATTAATCTATCGCTAAAGCGCAGCAATTTTACCTGATAAACAGATAATCTGTTATGCATGAAGTTATTCGGTTCTTTTCGGTCTTATTATCAGGCGGATAATATTTTCAGGAGATTCAACCCTTTCTGAAAGATGTCTGAATTTTAATTGTCACCTGCTGAGGTTTTCAGGGATAAAACAACAAATTACCGATAATTGAGAACAATTATTAAAAACACTGCTTATCTGCCAGTTTTAATGTAGTCGCCACATTACATTCTTTGTATTATATTCAATTAAATACAAGCGAATTAAGGGCTTTAAGGAATTTAGAAACAGTTTAATTTAATATATAGCAGAATAATCACACAGGAAATTAAAAGAATAATCCAAAATGCAAAAAGATCAGATTTTAATAATAATTCCTACCTATAATGAACGGGAAAACATCGTTTTAATAATACCGGAAATAAAAAAAGTACTTCCACTGGCTCATATACTTGTAGTTGATGATTCCTCACCGGATGGGACCGCGCAATCTGTTCGGGATATAGCTTCTACAATAACCGATGTTTACCTGCTGGAACGTTCCCAGAAAGACGGACTGGGACGGGCTTATATCAGTGGTTTCATGTGGGCATTGCAGCGCCCCTATCAGTACATATTTGAAATGGATGCAGACTTTTCTCATGATCCCAGGTATCTGCCCGATTTTCTTAATGCCATAAAGGAAAATGATCTGGTAATCGGATCACGCTACATTTCTGGAGTAAACGTAATTAACTGGCCCATGTCCAGGCTGCTCTTAAGCTACTGCGGTAATAAATTTGCCAGTATACTGACCGGAATTTCAGTAAAGGACTGCACCGGTGGTTTCAAGTGTTTTAGGCGGGAGCTACTGGAAAAACTTGATCTGGACAAAATATCCTCATCCGGATACTCCTTTCAGGTAGAAATTAATTATTATGCATGGAAAAAAGGGTTCAGGATAGCTGAAATACCGATCGTTTTTACTGACAGAAAATATGGTGACTCGAAGATGTCAACCAAAATTGTTCGTGAAGCATTTCTGCTAATCTGGAAACTCCGCCTATCATCGCTTTTCAAGAGGAATAAAAAATAGTGCCAGCTATTTCTGACAAACTGATATCTATAGTGATTGTTAATTACAAGGTGCCAGGTTGCCTGCGCGATGCCATCAGATCTGTACTGGATGCAGAACTTGCAGAACAGACTGAGCTGGTGGTTGTGGATAACGCCTCCGGTGATAATTCAAAGGAACTGATCACTTCAGAGTTTAAGAATGTTAACTGGATTCAGCTAAAAAGCAATGTAGGCTTTGGTAAAGCCTGTAATATCGGCGTTCAAAGTTCTTCTGGAAAATATGTACTGTTACTCAACCCTGATACTGTAATTGCCAAAGATACTCTCAAAGTCGCAGTAGATTTCATGCAGTCCCATCCGCAAGCCGGCTTAATGGGTCCAAAGATTCTCAATCAGGATGGCTCTTTACAGGCGAGCTGCAGGAGAGGCTTTGTAACACCGCTGGTTGCTTTTTACTACTTTACAGGGCTAAGCCGGCTCTTCCCTAAAAGCAGACACTTCGCCAGATATCATCTGACCTATATGAATGAGAATGAATCCTCCGTAGTTGATGCAGTATCGGGTTCCTTTATGTTTATCCGACGCACCCTTTTTGATCAGCTGGGTGGTTTTGATGAGCAATTTTTCATGTATGGTGAAGATATAGACCTTTGCTGGAGAGTAAGAGAAAAGGGATATGAGGTATGGTACCATCCATTAACTCAGATAATCCACCGTAAGGGACAAAGCTCTTCAAGAGCCCCCTTGCGCTCAAGATTTGCTTTTTACGAGGCCATGATAATTTTCTCTAAAAAGTACCGCCATATTCGGGGTGGTTTTTTCCCTGACTGGCTCATTTTTATAGGAATCGTCTTCATTTCGATTCAACACATGGCTAAATGGCTTCTTCATCACTCTTTTCCGGTACTTATCGACCTTGTTATCATTAACACAACTCTGTGGATTGGAATGCTGCTACGATTCTATGATGACAATATCTATATGGGTGAACATGCCTTCAGGATGCTGGGAGTACATTGTCTTATTACCTTCAGTTTTCTTTTCATGTTTTTTTATAATGGCATCTATTCCAAAAAACGCTATACCATGTCAAATATATTGAATTCCAGCTTTTTGGCTGCACTGTTTTTTTTCGCCATAGTGTACTTTGTTAAGGCGCTTGCCTTCTCCAGAGTCGTTTTCGCACTGTCATCAGTAGTGATTTCCTTTTTGCTTATCACCTATAGAGAACTGATCCCACGAATAGTACACCGTTTCAAGCGCATGGTTTTTTCACCTGAAAAGATTGTGATTTTGGGAAGTGGTGCGGTTTCTGCCAAGATCATCAAGACTATCGAAACACAGAAAAATGGCGATATACTTGGAATAGTATGGGATAGTATTAACTCTGTCCCTAGTGAATATCAGGGATACCCGGTCATCGGAACATATGAAACTCTCAGATCAGTTTTTCAGACTTATAAAGTGGATACGTTTCTGATCGCCACTAAGCAACCCTGGTATTCCTGGGTGATCGATATACTCTCGGTTCAAAAAATTAAGAATATGACCATTCGATGGGCATCGCATGAGTTATTCGAGAAAACACCCGAAGAGCTTCCCGATGAGATCGAATTATTGGATTTCGCCGTTTAATCCTGAGGCCTCTCTCACTTTTATGTTTTATATTTAATCCGAAAAAATTTAATACAAAGCAACAGCGAGTAACCATGCCAAAATTATTCGATCTTCTCTCGGAGAATAACAAAAAAGAACTACTGTCTGAAGCCAGAAAACCTCTGTCTTCAAAATCCTCCCCAAAAAAACATCTTAAAAGCAGAACCGATGATAATAAAGATATTGCTGTTTCAATCACCGTTCCTGACTTTATCGCTTTCGACCTGGAAACAACAGGGCTGGATTTTCGAAACGACCGTGTAATAGAAATTGGAGCTCTGCGGTTTGTTAATGGTAAACCGGAAGAGAAATTTTCCACTTTGATAAATCCTGGAATACCGGTACCTTCACTTATTACCGACCTTACCGGTATCTCTGATAAGGATTTAGTCGATGCCCCCGCATTCTCTGAAGTTGCAGAGAAACTGATTCAGTTTATCGGCGATCTTCCCCTCTGTGGTCATCAGATCGAATTTGATGCAACTTTTCTTAGTGAAGAGCTCAAAAGAGTCGGCCGTCCAGTTTTCTCTGGCCAACTTCTGGACACTGCGCTTCTTTCACGTATTCTTCTGCAGGGAAGTACACGTTTTTCTTTGAAAGCCGTAAGTGAATATCTGCAGATAAATCTGGATAATGCACACAGAGCACTTTTCGATGCCATGGCTTCCGGGGAGATCGCGGTGCGATTGGTAAAAAAAATAGGCGGACTGCCTATGCATATAAGACAAACTATAACCGCATGTGCTCCCGGGTCATTCTTTAAATCCCTGATGATTCAGTCTTTAAATGGAACCAGGGCCCAGGTGTTACTTAAGCTCAATAAAACCGAAAGTCCTGGGGTACGCTTACAGGAACCCGAAAACTATGTTCCAATTGACAAAAGCAGTATCGGAGAGCTGTTTTCCGATAACGGCCAATTGAAACAGGCCCTTGAAGGCTTTACGCCCAGAACTTCACAAACCGATATGGCTCTTCAAGTTACAGATACTCTGAATACCAGTTCGATTCTTATTGCCGAAGCAGGTACAGGTACAGGGAAATCGTTAGCCTATCTGTTACCTTCCAGCCAATGGGCTATGACCAATAACTGCAGAGTACTAATATGTACCAGAACTAAAAACCTTCAGGATCAACTGCTTGCTAAAGATCTTCCCCTGGTGAAAAAAATACTGGGTGAAAAACTCCGTTACACGGTTCTGAAAGGTCGAAATAACTATATCTGCATCAACCGTTGGGAAAAGCTGCTTAGAGGAGAAATTGGCAATATTTCACCCCGGGAACGTTTTGCCATTCTTCCACTGATCCCATGGGTCGAAAATACCAGATCTGGTGATATAGAAGAGCAAAACCAGTTTAATCCCAAGTGGTTCTCCAGAATCTGGAATCTCATTTCTGCAGAAAGCCATGAATGCCATGGACGACGCTGTGCTCGTTTCCAGAGCTGCTTTTTCCAGAGAGCTCGTCAGCAGGCACTCAGTTCAAATATTGTTATCATTAATCATGCTCTGTTTTTCTCTGAAATCTGCTCGGAATCCTCATTTCTTGGCAGAATAGGTACCATAATCTTTGACGAAGCGCACCATCTGGAATCATGTGGCCATCGGTATCTGAGAGTCGAACTGGATACCGCAAGGATAAATCTGTTTCTGGACATGATCAACAATCTGGTTTTAACAACCGGCGAACTTAAGGAGGAAGAGAATATCTATGGCCACGGCAAGGAATTAAGAAACATCCTGAAGCATATGCGCAAAAGTTCACAGAAATTTCTGGCAGAACTGGGAAGCTGGGCGGAAAAAAAGACTGACACCAATGAATATCAGATCTCCTATAGTGAAAATGAACTCGATTCTCTGATTGAACCAGCATCACTGGGAACCGATATCAGCGAGTTGGCAGACCGATTGTCCTCCTTGAAACAGGTGTTGTCTTCAGGTGAATATTCAAAAAAATATGAAGAACTTACAACTATAGTTCAGGCCTGTTATGAGAAAGCATCTCAGCTTAAAGCGGATCTGACCTATCTTATAGCAGCCAAAACCGAAGAGCATGTTTTCTGGATTGAAGGAAACAGGACTAAAAACTGGGTTAAACTCTGTGGTGTACCTTTGGATATCGGTGGTGTACTGTCGGAAGTCTGGGGACGCTGTGGTGGCGGGGTTATTTTCACCTCTGCAACACTGTCGGTTTCCAGATCAGTCGATTATTTCAAAAGAGCTGTTGGGCTCCTGCCACATGATCAGCGTACGATTGCTGCCTTTTTCAAGAGTCCCTTTGGTGCGCACCAGTCTATTATTGGGGCAGTTAAAAACAGCCCGGAACCGGATAACCCTCAGTTTCCTGCTTTTATTGCAGATACCATTATCAGGCTTCATACCGAATTCAATAAAAACATACTGGTTTTGTTTACTGCCAATACCATGCTCTGTGCGGTCAATGAACTGTTGAGGGCAAATCAGAAAATTGATAATGGGAAAATTCTGGCACAGGGCGCCAGTGGCTCCAGACAGAATATCCTGGAGCAATTCCGACAGAATCAGCGGATGATTTTACTGGGAACCGATAGCTTCTGGGAAGGAATCGATGTGCCGGGGGAGGCATGTGAAATCGTAATCATACCTAGATTACCTTTTCCGGTTCCGACTCATCCTTTAACCATTGCAATCTCCAGACGAATGGAACAGATCAACGGAGAATCTTTCTTCAGTTATTCAATACCTGAGGCCATCATTAAATATCGCCAGGGGGCAGGGCGGCTGATTCGAACTGTAAATGACAGGGGAGCTTTGATCGTATTGGATAACCGTATCCTCACAAAAGGGTACGGAAAACAGTTCATCAAGGCACTGGATGGCGATTTTAAGAATTTTGAAGATGTTTCAAAGATGATTTTGAGCGTTAAAGAGTTTTTTGAGTCAGCTCCCTCAACAGAGTCTTCTACTCTCAGCTACGTTCCACTGGAGGATTAATGAAAAAATTCGTTCTTTTTTTTTCAGTTTCGGTCATTACGATTTTGGGGGGATGTAATATCTATTCCTTCAGCAACAGCGCTTTACCATCACACCTGAAAACAATCGATATTCCTCTATTTGCGAATAATTCGCTTGAACCTAATATCGCTGATGAGATAACGCAGGAATTAAACATACAGGTCACAAATAAAGGACAGTTAAAAATCGCCAATGGCAAAGGGGATGCCTCCATCAGTGGAAGTGTAACTTATTATGAAAATGTCCCTTACTCTTATGGGGCCACTGCCGCAAGAGAGGTAAATGTTGATCAGTACATTGTTAAAATCACCGCAGAAGTAGAATTTCTGGATAACATTAAAGGCAGCGAACTGTTTAAGGGAACGGTGACCGGTGAAGGGATCTATGATTCTAAAACCGAAGATGAGAGGGTAGGAAAAGAGAAAGCGGTAAAAGATATCGTTGCCCGTATCCTGGAAAAATCAATACAGAGCTGGTAAAAGGGAAAAAAATGAATTTTGTGAAAATGGAAGGGCTGGGGAATGATTTCCTGGTGACACATGAAGTTTCTGTCGGGATGGCACAATCTGTTCTCAAACACATACCCAGGATTTGTGACCGCAGGCGTGGTGTGGGGGCGGACGGGATTATTTTCGTGCTCCCTTCAGGGCAGGCGGATTTCAAAATGAGAATTTTCAACAGCGATGGCTCCGAAGCAGAGATGTGCGGAAATGGAATACGCTGTTTCGCCCTTTATGTTAAACTGTTACAATTAACCAGTTTAAACCACCTCGTAATAGAAACTGCCGCAGGTGAGATCGTTACCGACGTAATCGGTGAAAACATGGTTAAAGTAAATATGGGGCCACCTGTAACCGATGCCCCCGCGATCCCGGTTACTCAGGATAGTGGAACTGTGGTGATGAAAAATTTGAACATCGATGAGCGGAATTTTCAGATCACCGCTGTATCTATGGGAAATCCTCACGCAGTGATCTATTCGGATGAATTAACCGATAGTCTGGTACAAGGATATGGCCCAAAAATCGAAACACATCCCTTTTTTCCTAAAAAGACCAATGTAGAGTTCGTAAAAGTCCTTTCTGACAGAGAGATACAGATGAGGGTGTGGGAACGGGGCTGTGGAGAAACCCAGGCCTGTGGAACCGGTGCCTGTGCAAGTGTGGTCTCAGGAATCATAAACAAACTGCATGGCAACGAGGTGACCGTACATCTTCCAGGAGGTAATCTTTATATCCAGTGGAGTGGGAGAATGTCGGACCCGGTTTTTATGACAGGGCCTGCCAGAAAGGTTTTTGAAGGAAATATTGAGATATGAGTTTCTTTGAAGCACTGATGCTAATCTGCTTTGGTATTAGCTGGCCTATTTCTATTTATAAATCGTGGCGTACAAAAAAAGTCAGCGGCAAGAGTCCGGTTTTCATGATTGTGATTATCATCGGTTATGCCAGTGGCATGGCCCACAAAATCCTTTACTCCAGGGATTGGGTGATTTATCTGTATCTTCTCAATATGATCATGGTTTCTTTAGATCTGCTGCTTTATTTCCGGTATAGCGGGAGTAATAAGTGAGAAGCCTTCGCGAAGCCGCTACGGCTTGCAGGCAATACCACTGAACAAAGATGTTACACTGCTTGCGGTGCAATTCAAATAAGTAATAGATAGGTACCCATTAGTCATTTGACGAGTCTTCGAGGCTCATGCACACCCAAACACGTCTGCAGAATCATATGGCGGGGGCACTTGAGGATTTTATAAGCATCATCAGCTCTCTTTTCAAATCCAACGTACTTTAAAGTTCATCAAAACCTGAAATTATCTCAGCAGTTTCTTGCCACTTTAAGGAACATCTGCCGGCATAATAATTGCGCAATATGCATAATGACAGGCACTTAGCCAGATGTTCATGCAGGAGGGAAAACTATGATTGCCAAAAAAACAATGCTCTGGATATCGGCTGTGTTGTCGACTTTGGCCTTTTCAGAACAGAATACGCTTGATTTCGGTTTGTCTGAACCCAACTATCTGTTATCAGCTCTCAGCGGTTCAGAACGTTATGCTCCGCTTTTATACGGTGGTAAAAACAATCTGAAGCTTCGCATCGGGTTTTATTACAGGATACTTTCTATTAAAAATGACTGCAGCGGACTTTATCTTGGCTATAATCAGAATTCGTTCTGGAAAGGGTCAGATCCACGAAAACCATTTCTGGATAACAACTATCGACCTGAACTTACCCTCTGTATGGATATGCTGAAATGGTTCACCGGAAACGAAAATCTCTACATCCCTAAAATTAAAGTAACGGTTTCCAGAGAGTCAAACTGGGGATCAGGTGCAAATTATCGGGGATGGGATAAGATAAGTGGAACTCTGGAGATTGGGGAGTATGGCAAGACTGAATATCACTGTCTGTTTAGTTTTTGGAAAGCATTCAAAATTTCCTCCAACAACCATGATATCAGAAAATATGCAGGTAACACACAGATAAAAATAGGATACTGGCGTTTAGATGGTGATAGAATTGCAAAATGGGGTACAAGTATGGATATGCGGTTTTCTTCGGATAGTCCGGATATCAACAGCATAGCATTGTCGATTTGTTACAATCCACTGGTGGGAAAGAAACTGAAATGGATTCCATCGTTGATGGTCGAGTACTTTTATGGCTGGGCAGAAAGTCTTCTTTATTATAAGGAGAAGACTAACTGTATCAGAGTGGGATTGGCATTGATGTAAAAGACTCATAGCTCCATATGCCCTCCAAATCCTCCAAAAAGCCTTAATTCCCCAAGGGAAACTTTAGGAATGCCTGTGGTGTTTCATATATAATGGCCAAAATTAAAGTTACAGATTCGTTTCGATGCGTGGAAAATTCCTGATTTGACTGCTCAGGGGCTCGCATTCAAGGCCCTGGACGAATTAAGCACCGCCAGAATTGCAACGCCCATATCTGCAAACACCGCCTCCCACATACTTGCAAGTCCCATACTCCCAAGCACCACAAACACCAGCTTTATCCCTAAAGCCATTATAATATTCTGAAGAATGATTGATCTGGTATGTTTTCCAATCTTTACCGCCTGCACTATTTTTGAAGGATCATCGGTCATCAGTACCACATCTGCGGTCTCGATGGCTGCATCTGAACCCAATGCCCCCATAGCGATTCCTACATCTGCACGGGCAATAACCGGTGCATCATTTATTCCATCACCCACAAAAGCCACCAGCCCATCGTGATCCTTCTCATTTAAAATTTTCTCGAACTGAGCAACTTTCTGTTCCGGAAGCAAAGATGAAAAAAAACGGTCCAGAGTAAGCTTTGAAGCGACTTCCGATGCTGCGTTGAAATTATCCCCAGTCAGCATGGAAATATCCTTTATTCCTGCATTGCGCAGTGATTGCATAGTCCACAACGCATCATCCTTTATTTCATCACCGATATGAATATAGCCCATATAGTTGCCGTTATTGCTTACATGCACTACCGAGCCTTCCGTTTCACACACCGGATGGGCAATGTTCTGTTTATGCAGCAATGCATCATTTCCAACAGTGATGGTCTGGTTTCCACATACCGATTTAACGCCATACCCGGAAATCTCATGATGTTCGGAAATACTGAATTCATCGAGGGAGCCGCCTCTTTCTATGAATGTCTGGACAATAGATTTAGCTATGGGATGATTGGAATGGTACTCAGCAATCGCTGCGCACCTCAGGACTTCATCTTCATCGTAGTTCCCTGAGGGTACAATTTTTCTAACCGTAAATACTCCCTTGGTAAGAGTACCTGTCTTATCAAAAACAACACTTTTAACTCTGGAAAGTGCATCCAGAAAATTGGATCCCTTAACCAGTATCCCTTGTCGTGATGCCCCTCCAATTCCACCGAAATATCCTAAAGGAATAGAAACGATAAGTGCGCAAGGACAAGAGATCACCAGTAATACCAGAGCTCTGTATATCCATACAATAAAGGATTGATCCGGTATCAGAAGTGGCGGAAAGACTGCAATCAGTAATGCCAGAAATACTACTGCCGGGGTATAATAACGGGAAAAACGGGTCATAAACTGCTCAGTTTTAGCCTTTTTTCCGGTAGCATTTTCCACCAGATCAAGAATCTTGGTAACAGATGATTCTGAAAAAGATCTGGTTACCTTTACCGTTAACATACCGGTCATCGTCAGTTCACCGGCAAGCACTTGATCTCCAGCTCTGACCACCTGCGGAACCGACTCTCCGGTGAGCACTGATGTGTTAATCTGGGACGTGCCATCGATTACTTCTCCATCAAGAGGAATTTTTTCACCAGCCCTGACAACGATTATATCACCCACATTTACCGATTCGGGTGAGACCCGCTTTGTTTCTGAACCGGTTCGCAAATTGGCATGATCCGGCCTGATCTCCAGAAGCGCACTGATAGAGGTTCTGGACTTTGTCACTGCCATGTTCTGGAGCAATTCTCCGATCTGGTAGAAAACCATCACCCCCACTGCTTCTTCCAGTGCATGAATGGCGAAGGCGCCCATAGTGGCAATTGTCATCAGTATATGCTCATTGAACCATTGTCTGTCACGGATTGTTCTGAAAGCACTCTTAAGAACGTTCCATCCACTTAGCAGGTAAGCCATCCCGGCAATGAAATATTCCAGAATATCAAGGTTTGCTTTATGCAAACGGTTCTCGAAAAGAAGCAGAAAAGTCATAAGCAGTATGGAAACCGAAATGATCGAAATATTCTGCAGGGGGTTAAGAGGCTGCTCTGATGCAGTTGCAAACTGAACGGTTCTCCATGGTTTGATGTCTACATCCGGTTCGATCGATTTTATTTCTCTGCGCAGTCTTTTCAGGTCATCAGTATCAGTAGTCAGGCTAAGTGTGGCAAAATTAACAGTTGAATTCTGCAGGCCTGGAAGACTTCTGAGGTGCTGCTCTATTTTATTTGCACAGTTAGCGCAGTCTAAATTGGTCAGGCGAAATCTGGTCTTCATCTGCTTTTTTCTCCCAGGTGATCGAATCCCACAGACAAAACATCGGTTATATGTTTGTCATCAAGGCTGTAATAGACAATTTTACCATCTTTGCGGTTTTTAACGAGTCTGGCCTGTTTGAGAAGACGCAACTGATGGGATACCGCAGACTGGGTCATATTGAGCAGCACACTTATATCACAAACGCACATCTCTGCATGTAATAATGCCGAGAGGATACGGATTCTGGTGCTGTCTGCCAGGATTTTAAAAAAGTTGGCCAGATCGAAAATGGCCTCGCAGGATGGAATCTGCTCTCTGACTTTATTTATCACATCTTCATGGATGACAGTGCAGGTGCAGACCGATTGGTTGAAATTGTGGTTATCAGACATGGACAGAGGCCTTTCTAAAGATGGAACACAGATAATACGTGATTATATGAGCAATTATTCATATATTGGTAACATACATAAAGTATGGGGTGTTTTCAATACTTAAGTTTAAATTTGCTTACCAAATGACCCTGTTAAAATGCCCCTTTCGGATATAGGAGGCTGCTTCATAGGATTCCGGGCCAATGTCTCCCCGTTAGGTTGCCATTTAAAAAAAAGATTGACAGCGATCTCTTATACATTATATTGATATCAGATTAATCCAGAAGATTCGGATTAAATCGAACAGGAGCTAAAAGTTAAAACAATTTTCGGGGGAAATTAAATGCTACCAAAAAAAATCAGACTGCTTGGTTTGGTGGTCCTAGGTGCAGTAACGTTACAGGCTATGCCGGCCGGCTCACGTATCACTTTGCCCAATGGTAAAAAGATCTTCGTGTCTGGAATGAATCTGGCCTGGAAAAACTTCGCTAACGATGTAGGGGATACTCCACTGGATACTGCCTACTTTGATAAGGCGATGAAAGATATTGCCGATTCAGGGGGCAACTGTATCAGAGTTTGGCTCTCTACTAACGGGACTAAAGATCCAAAGTACAATTCCGACGGACTGGTAAGCGGACCTGGATCTCAGACTATAACTAATATTAAGAAAATGCTTAAATTGGCTAAAAAACACAATATACTGTTAATGCCGGTTCTTCTGACCCATAACTGGGTTGAAAAAAGCATTAATTCAACTATTCTGGAAAACAACAAGAAAATGCTCAAGACCGAAGAGGGACTGAAGGCCTATATCGATAATTATCTGATACCGGTAGTGACTGAAATAGGCAATGATCCAAATCTTATTTGCTGGGAAATATTTAATGAACCTGAAGGAATGGTGATGGGATGGTCTTCACCTGCAAACACGATTACTGAAGCGGAAGTCAAAAGGTCGGTGAACTGGATAGCTGCTGCTATTAAAGATGCAGTTCCAGGGGTGCTTGTCTCTAATGGAGCTGCCACAATCGGACACCTTTCCTGGTATAAAGATGATGTGCTTAAAAGTGTTGGGGGCAAAGAGAACGGGACACTGGATTTTTACATGGCACACTATTACGGATGGAATGGAACCAGCAATTCACCTTTTACCAAATCTTATTCTCACTGGAATCTGGATAAGCCACTGGTTATAGGTGAGTATGCTTCCACAGACTGGAGCCGTTCCACCAGTTCCAGCAGTCCGATGCAGGATGCAGGCAAGGTTGATACCCTTTTGGTTTATCTTAATCGGACCGGGTATGCTGGGGGATTGGGATGGCAGTATCAGCCTGATGCAGGTGATCCATGGATGAGGGGTTTTGAGACTTTCAGTCACTCGATGATGGAAGTTTATCGTGAAGACAGCAATTCCATAAAACTGGATGGGATCTCCAGCAACACTTTCGCAATTTCTGTATCATCAAGCAATGGAGGTACTGTAAAAAGAAGTTTAGTCGGAAGAGTCGAGCTGGGTAAATCAGATACTCTTACTGCAATCGCAGCCGAAGGATATTCATTTGAAGGCTGGAGTGGAGATACTACCGCGACCGATCCTGTACTTATTATCAAAAGTGTAGAAAGGGATTGGTCGCTTCAGGCCAATTTTGTGCCTGATGCAGGTACAAACCTGATAAAGGGAGGAGATTTTTCGGATCCAACCCTATGGGGAACCTGGGTTAACGAGGAAAAAGGTAATGAGGCTACAATCACTATCAGCGAAGGACAAGCTAAAATTATCATTACCAAGGCAGATACTTTGAATTACAATATTCAGCTTTCCCAGGGTGGTATTAAATTGGATTCCGGAGTAACTTACCTGGTTACTTTTGAAGCATGGTCTTCAGAGCGTCGGCCTCTTTATGTAGGGCTTTCCACTGAGGGAACCTGGCATTTTCAGGGAGGTTCCGAAATCGAATTGGGGACCAGTAAAAAGAAATACGATATTGAAATTACACCCGATTCCAGTACTACCGCAGGAATTCTTCAGTTTAATGCAGGCGCTTCTACAAAACCGGTTTATATAGACAATGTCACTATGGTGATAAAACCAAGCTCGGTGTGGAAATATATCAGATCGTTTAACCGGACAACTTCATTTAATCAGGTGGGACAGATGATTCACTGGAGTGCTGTTTCCAATCAGGCTACAGCAGATCTGCTTAACCTCAATGGAAGGGTGATCAAAACTGTATCTAAAAACGTTCCGCTCTCTTTAAAGGAGATTCCATCTGGGTTATACCTTTTCAGAATCAATGATGGAATCAACAGCAGAGCCTTTCGGGTTTCCAGATATTAAGTGAAGTAAGAAATAAAAAAACATTTGAGGCAGGGTGATTTTAATAACCCCTGCTTCAAAAAAGAAACCTGCAAGAAATTCGGTCCCTGCTGCAAAAGACACTTCCTGATAAAACAAATCTTAATTTCTATACAAATTCCAAGTTACATATTCTTATATTCTAAATCTTCTAAATCTTCTAAATCTTAAATTTAAATCTTAAAAGCATTGGGGTTTATATCGTGATAAGACTAAGTAAAGAACAGCTTGCAGCTTTACGTATTACCAGGTTCGTATTTCATGTGGTTCATCATGGTGAGTCAGAACCGTTTTTTTTGGATGAGATTGATGTAGGGGAATTTGAGCCATTTTTTCTTGAACGGGTAAAAAGCATTCTCAAAGGGACAGCATTCGAATTTAATCCCCAGGCAAGGGTTTATAGCCTGTTAGAAGAGGTTCATAATGATTCTTCTCAGTTTTTGGAGCTGTCGCGGCAGTTGGCTGTAGATTTTCATGCCCATGGGCTGGAAGACAAAAGGATCAAGAAGGGGGTAATGATCCTGATGATGCTCTCAACGCTGAACAAGGAGCTTTTTGCCATCATCAAATATGAGCACGAAGAGGTATTGAGGTATACAAACAACGGATCAAGGGTGATTCTTGAGAGTGTCACCGATACCTTTACTAATTCTGCCGATGCCATGCAGAAAGCGGCTCTGATTGATATGTCAGAGGAGAATCCGGTTGTGATGGTACTGGATAGAAATGTGCGTGCTGGAATATCAGGATTTTTTCAGGGTTTCTTAAATGTCCGCAGGAAAAAGAATGAGAAGGAGATGACCGAGAGCTTGTGGAAAGTTGTAAAAAACACATCCAGAAAGCATATGGATGAGTTGCCACCTGAATTTGGCAAAGAGGTGCAGGAGCGGGCTGATCAATTTTTGAAAAATAAGGAAACTTTTAATGATGTTGAATTTTACGATCAGGTATTTGGTCCTTATGCTAACGATTCCATTCTAAATACCTATCGAGCCTGTTTAAAAAAAGGGGATCTGGAGAATGAGCAGTTTTTTCTGGACAGGCAGGCCGCAGCCAACATCTGTAAAAAAAGAAAACTGAAGACTTCGGAAGGGGTGACAATCTATATCGACAATAAGGCTGCTTCTACAGTTCAGATCAGTTACGGGCGAAATGGAGAGAAGGATGTAATAATCATAGAAACTGAAAGACTCCGGGAAGAACTGTGAGAAGATTAGTCTGAAAGACTTATCAGTTAACTGTATTGTCTTTTGTGCATTCTGAGTGGTATCATTTTCATTGGTTCTCTGAGTAAACAAAAGACTATTTGCTGGAAAAAGAAAACCTTAACCAGATATTGTGGGTGCTTTTATCTATGCGGGCATCCAGGTTTTCTGGTTGTTTCAGTTGCCAGTCGTATTCATAATCAAGAGTAACGGCTCTGGAAAGCCGCCAGCTCAGGGTTGCAGAGAAATCAAAATCCGGACTGGTAAAACGCATTTCAGGAGCAATTGGTGCAAATATCTGCAGCTCTGCTCCGGCTGTTCCGATTCGGCCAAGCTGGATATTTCCAATAAACGATGCCTGAGGACCAAATTCAAACAGTCTGGTCTTTTTTTCCCATCTCAATATAATACTGTTATTAAGTAAAGACTGTTTCTGAAGGTCGATACTGCTGGTGTCTACCTCATGAGCACTGATACTGATATATCTGTCCGGAAAGCGATTGAAAGAGCTTCCGGCACCCAGTTGCACTTTTAATTCAAAGAAACGGGAATCTATGGCATCAAAATTGGCTCCTGCACCAAAATCAAGGTTAAGGGGAGAAAATGGCGAACTGAGTTTTATTGCCTGGTTTACCGAATCAAATGAGTTAAAGGTGTTGTCATCCTCTACCAGACAAAATTGATTGTAAACTACTTTGTCAAGAGAAATACGCCGTGGCAGGAGATTTGTACGCAGTTCTGCTCTGCTGTAGGGGCCAAACCAGGGAATGAAACGCCATATGAAAATTGAATGTACTCTTAGTTCATCTGGGCTGATAGTAAGGCGGGAGAGGTTTAGATCGGAAAGGTTAAACCCCTCATCCAGTCTAATATTTGATTCCCATTCTAAAGGATTTTTATTGAAGTGCAGCCAGAAATTGATACGGGTACTTAAAAAGGAGGATATAGTGTTTTTGTGAGTTTCCAGACGGTTGGTTTCTCCATTGAATTGAAGGGTCATACCGATATTGGCACCATATTTCCAGTTCGAGGTGATAGTTTTTCCTGGTGTAATATCCACCGTACCGCCACTGATGATTTTCATGTTATCGGGGTTTTGGATCAGAAGTACTTTAGTGAGTTCTCCTGGAAGTAGACGAACGGTAATAAAATTAACCAGTGTATTGAAACTTTCACCTCTGCCAAGAATCTTATAGATACCAGGTTTCAGTATCCAGGTGTTAACCATATCTCCTCTGTCAGGATCAGCTCCAAAACCTCTTCCGTAAGGATCAAAATCTGTGATGTTAACCAGTTCGTATTCCCCTCTGAAAGGGGTGGAATTTGTATCAATAGTTTCGATAATCAGAGCTGACCAGGTAGGTATCAATGGAACTGTTTTGGATTCCTCTATTTTGACCTTCTTTACAATTTTCTGACGTTGTGAACCGCTCCCAAGGATTACAAAGTAAATACCAGGTTCTACCGCCTGGGTTTCTCCAGGCTCACCGGAAGCAAGCATGTTACCTTCAGCATCTATAATTTCAAAATCCGGCTCATTTCCTCTGATGGTTAACCTTGGAATGAAAATACCCCCTTTACCTATCGGAACATTTGATTTAACCGATGCCATCTGCTCAGCTAAAGGAGGGGCATCCCAGGTTTTCTGCACAGCCTCAAACCATGCGGAGCTGTCACGTGCCTCAACAGGTATTGATTTTGTCAGTATGCTGTCTTTTTTAATCGAATAATTCAGATACTCATTGGAGATCTCTTCACCAGGTAAATCTGATGGAAGCTCTGCGAACAGGACATTTAATACCAGCAGAGTAATAGCCATTGTTTTTTCAGTCATTGTTTACTCTCCGGTAATGATGGAATCTCCTGAAATGGCGGTAGTGGAGTCATTGGTGTAATTTTGAGGGATGTTAACACCCATCTCATGTGCCAATTTGACATCGATATCATGAATCGCCTGATTTACTATATATTCCATAAGTGCCGACATTTCCCGGATTACATACTCGGGTTCATGCTGAAAAACTTTTTTTCTGTGATCGAAACGGCGGGTGTAAATAGTTTTCCCATCTTTTAAACTGACAAGATTGAGTCTGATGCACATGTGAGCAAACCAGAGTTCTTCACTGTCATATTCTTCAAGTGCTTCGATAGTTCCATTAAGTTCGTAATCGGGCCTTGGGCCCTCATCAAATCTTCGGATAACGCTGCTGACCAGGTTGGCTGTTACCAGATGCTTATGCAGAAGGTCGGTAATCATGCGAGTGGGTTTGACTGCCCAGACCTGGTACACATAATATCTGAGTTGAAAGGGACTCTGACGATAAACAATCTGTGGCCGGTTGTAGGCTTCTTCGATATCCAGTTCTCTTAAGCGGATAGTATAAGGATAGGGGCTGGGATAGAGCCGGTTCCGGTTTGTGGATGGCAGGTAATTCAGAATATAATACTGTTTTACAGGCACTTTACCGCACCCGATAAGTCCTGTGCATGAAACTGCGATCAGCATAAGGTTAATTATCCGTTTTTTCATCGGATATCCCTTTCTCTCTGTGTTTCGCTTCTTAATAACAGGGATGGATTTTCGGAAAGGACTTTGGTCAGTTGGTTTGCGTTCTCCGTAGCTTCCCGAATATTTTGAAGGCCTATGGTGAAATCTTCCCTGCTTTGACGAACCATGAGGGAAAGATTCTCAGTCAATTCTTTTAGAGCTTGTGCGGTGGAATCGATGGAGGAGAATGTGGATGCAATCTGTTCTCCTTTAACCGCGCTTTTAAAATTACCGGTAAACTCCTTTACATCCTTGGCAATACCATCGATTCTGGAAATAATGTTGTTAGATGCAAATGTAATTGAATCGATCTTTGGACGGGAGTCACTGACAAAATTTTTCACATCTTCGGTTATTATAGCTACATTATCCAGTATCTTTTTTATGGAAGAAAGACTGTCTGGGTTGGTTATCTGGTTCAGATGGTTAAGCAAGAGTTCAACTTTTGCCACTATAACTTCAGCTTTTCCGGTGATTGTTGTAATGATGGATTGTTTGGTGGGGATTTCGGACCCAGGTTTAAGAAGTTCCGATTCATTTGTACCTCCGGTGATCTCTACGTATTTGAGTCCGGTAATACCAATTGCGCCGGTGGTTGCGACCATATCCACTTTTAGGGGAAAATCAGCCTGAAGTTTCATAATTACCCGTACTTTGGTTAAATCGTGGGGAAGATAGGTGATTTTTTCTACTTTTCCTACAGGTACACCGCTATATTTTACCACAGCCCCCTGTTCAAGACCACTAAGTGATTCGCCCTGAAAATAGGCCACATATTCATTATATTTATCGTTGAGTTTAAGTCCCAGAGGGATCAGTGCAAAAAGAAGCAGCAGAAAGGTTCCAATTATAAGGAATACACCCAAACGGGCGCGTTGGGCCCTTGAAATACTCATTTTATGCTCTCCAGATTGAAATTTAATCCGTAGCTGTTATTTTTGTTACGATCTGGTTCGTGCCGCTTGAAAAAGTCATTAATTGGCCCCTGATCAATATTTACCGCTTCTTTGTATGGGCCTTCAAAAAGCAGAGAGCCTTTGTGTAAAAAAGTGATACTGTCTGCGATCTTTTCAATAGAATACAGTTCGTGCGTAACAACTACAACAGTTATTCCCAATATGGTACGTAATTTCAGCAGAAGATCATCCAGACCCGCAGAAGTGACCGGATCGAGACCAGCCGAGGGTTCATCACAAAACAGAAGTGGCGGATCAAGAGCCAGAGCTCTTGCCAGAGCAGCCCGCTTTCTCATTCCCCCGGAAAGTTCTCCCGGATAAAGATTCGCTGCATGAGGCAGATCTACCTGCTCCAGTTTTAATCTAACTATTTCTTTGATCATTTTTTCTGGCAGACAGGTGTGCATCCGAAGGGGCAATGCTACATTTTCCAAAACGGTAAGGGAACCCAGGAGCGCTCCGTTCTGAAATAAAACTCCTACTTTTTTTAATACCTCAACCGTTTGTGGTTCATCCTGATCATTAATGGTAGTGCCAAAGATCCGTATGTTTCCGGATGTACGTTTTAACAGGCCGATAGTGGATTTTAAGAGAGTTGTTTTGCCGCATCCTGAAGTTCCCAGAATTACTCTTATCTCTGAGGGATAAACCCGGCTTGAGATATTGTTCAATACCGTACGTTCGGCATATTTAACTACCAGATTTTCTATTTCCACAACGGGTTGAGAGTCTTTAAGCACAAATCACCTATAAGACAAATGAGAAAAGTGCATCTGCCAGTATAATTATAAATATTCCGGTTACGACACTGGCGGTAGTCTCTTTACCTACCGCTTCTGCGCCACCCCGGACTCTGAATCCATAATAAGAACCAATCCAGATAATAAGCCAGGAGAAAACCACCGATTTCACAAAACCGGCCCAGAAATCTCTGAAAAGGATGCTTTTAATCAGTTCGTTCCAAAAAAGAGAAGGGGAAAGGTCAAGGTAGAAGGCAGCAACTAAGAAACCGCCAAGGATGCCTGCTGAAGTTGACATTATTGAGAGTACTGGCATGGTGAAACTTATGGCCCAGAATTTGGGTACCACCACATATTGCACAGGATTGATTCCCATGGTCTGCAGGGCATCCAATTCCTCACCAACTACCATTGTAGCAATTTCTGCAGTTGTTGCACTCCCTGTTCTTCCTGCCAGTATTATTGCGGTTAGCAGTGGGCCCAACTCCCTTACCATGGTGATTCCGAGAAGAGGAGCCAGAAAAACTCCCGCACCAAAATTCTGTAACTGAATTGCGGTTTGCAGTGCCAGTACAATTCCAATTAAAAAGGAGAGCAGGCCTACTATACCGAAAGCTTTATAACCTAAGAGATACATCTGCTCTCCAAGAGCTCCTCTTTTGAAGTCTCTTTTCTTAATCAATCCCAACGTTCCCCAATAGAGCATCTCTGTGAGCACAGATATGGCGTTGAGCATATTTTCCCTGAAGGCAAGCAAGGTGTCGCCACAACGTACAAAAAAATTTTCGTTTTTCTGTGAACTAATCTGCTCATTATCTGATAGGGACCAGCTCTTAAGGGTTTGTTCGAATTCAGGATTAAGATTTCTTATTATCAGCTTTCCCCCGTTTTTCTCATAGATGGTGTGTAAAAGGCGGATAAAGCAATAACCTGCAGAATCGATATGTGTAGTCTTGGTTAGGTCGATAACAAGAGTTTTATCTGGCTTTTGATTAAGGAGATTGGATTTTTCTATCCAGAACCTATCCAGGGTTTCCGGGAAGGTTATTGTGTTATTCGGGGGACAGGAGCTTTTAGATCGGTTGTTCATGAAAAAACCTGAAGATCTGAATACCAATAAAAAGCAAGGGAAAGCGTATTATTATTCTTTTCACCAGCAAGCATACTATAAATATGGTATCTGGGTTGGTGTAATACACAAGTAATTCACTGTATTATCAGCTTATGTGCTGAGTGCAGACGAGGGCTGTGCTGAGCTGACAGTTATGCTTTTGTAAAGCATTTGCGAAGAAAATACGTTTGTGGTAAGCTGGTGTCAATAGTGTTTGTAACACGTTGAAAAACAAATGGTTAATGCAATAAGACAGCTATATTGTGTAAATTGGTTTGTCAGAATGACCTATAAATAGTTTGCTTTTTGCGCCATTTATCTATATATTATAGTCACTCTTTGAGCAAGAGATTTTTAAACTTTTGAAGCTCACATCTTCTTTAGTTCCCCATTCCGAGGTGGAGGATTTTCTTTATGCAGTTACCTAAATCACGGCGTCGTCAAAAGCTCCGGGAGAAAAAATGTCAATATCCTGGGTGTGGCAAGATTTTTTTTGGCATTCATATTTCCAAATACTGTCCCGAGCATCGTCAGGACAGATATCGTATAAGAAAACGAACCAAGCCGGAAGATGTGAACATTAAAAACCAGACTTTCAAACATTCCTATACTGAAGTAGTCACTATGGTTATGGATTGTGCTTTAGAGGGTTGTACCAATCAGTTCGAAGTCAAAATCTACCCCAGGCAGTTTATTTATCCGAAGTATTGTCCAGAGCACCGAAATGAGTACAAGCGGATTCGTCATCTTCAGTTGATCGGAAGAGAGGATCTTATTGAACAGATGAAAAGTGAAAGCGAGAGTTTTGAGCTGGACCGCAGCGCAGATAGTGTGGATGAAGAAAGCGCTGATGTTGATATGATAGATGATGTAGCTTAAGTAGTTGCACAATCCTATCTGTTTGAGGAGGAGATTAGTTCTCTTCCTCTTTTTTTTATGGCAATTATAATCCTAAAATCCGCAGTTGAACGCGACGCATATGCGTAACATATTGAGCGCTAAGCCATTCACGCGGTTTGACCTTATCCCCGTGCCGATAAGGCCTGCACCGCGTTCAAGGCTTATCATCTCAATATCTTATGCATCTGCATCCACCTCAACTGCGGAATTTAGGATAATTGGCTTGGCTTTCCTGGCCTCAAATCCTATTTTTTATAGTCTACCATATTACTTGTCATTTCAGGATTGTTTTTCATGAGTTCATTCCACCAGGCTGTTTGTAATGTTATTGGTAAGTTAGATCTTTTTTTTGAAAAATACTATTCTTCTATAAACCTTTGCGGCCCAGAACTGGATGCAGCTCAATACCAGGAGTATCCATTGATGTTTGCCTGCACTCATCGCAGTCACATGGACTACATACTGATTGGTTATGAACTGCATAAAAAGGGTTTTAAGAATATGCGTTTCGCTGCAGGGGATAACCTTACCAAACTTCCTTATGTTGGACCCAGATTTACTTCACTTGGTGCCTTTACTGTCTCCAGAGATAATGGCTTCGAAAGAAATTATGTTAGAAATCTTTGTGATAGCGTTATTTCCATGCTGAACAGAGGAGAGCCGATAATTGTCTTTCCTGAAGGAGGCAGAAGTTATTCTGGAGCTATGCTTGAGTTGAAAAATGGAATCCTGGGTGCAGCAGTGCTTGCTCAGGCTAAAGATCCGGATAAAGATGTTTTTCTGGTGCCTGTTGCGGTTTCTTATGAACTGATTCCGGATCTTCCCTTTTTTAATCTGCTAATGAAGGGAAAACAGTTAAAGAAGAAAAGTAATCCTTTTTTTAAGCGGATAATCGGTTCTCTTTTTTACTTCGGAGCTGATCTGTTTGCTTATCTCCCTCTTTTCTTAGACAAGGCACGAAAAAAGAAATTCGGGAATGTTTACATTGATTATAAGGCCCCTGTTTCGGTCCGCTCGATTGTAGATGTGAAGAAAAACCGAAATGAAAAAGCCAGGGATGATTTTTCAGCTCACCGGGTTTCCATGCAGCAGGTCAGTTCGTATCTGCAGAAGGAGTTGCTCAGTTTGTATCGCATTTTACCGGTTCATCTGGTCTCTTTCCTACTTAAGAACGGTATTGACACGGTGGAAAAATTGGAAGCTCAAACAGATTCTTTGATCGCAAAACTCAGAGAAAATAATCGTAACGCAGAACTGGTGAGTAAACTTAAGCCGGCTGAAATAGTGAAGCAGGGGTTGGATATATTAAAACAGCAGAAAGCAATCTCTTTTAAAACAGAAATTAATATCAGAAAACAATTTATAATCGACTACTACAGTGCAGCTGTATAGCTGGGGGTTAGCGTGACATTCGAGCAGTATCTTACCATTCCTACCGTAATAGATCTGAAATCGGAGGATAAAGTAGAAGCTTTAAAAGAATTATCGCTTGTACTTTTCAAGGCACTCGATGTCCGCAAACAGAGGGCAATAATTGAGGAGATTCTTAAAAGAGAGGAAGCCTCGTCGACATTTATTGGACAGGGGCTGGCTATGCCACAGGCTCACGGACCAATAAAGGAGGAGTTTGTAATAGCAGTTGGAAGAAGTCTGGGTGGAATAAAATATGATGCTGCACGAGGTGCCCTGGCTCACATTGTAGTACTGCTGATTGCACGGGATGAAGCCGATAACAATAAACAGATTCAGATTTTATCCGAACTGGCCACTTTTTTTAAGACTGATGCAGTAAGAGAGCAGATATTGGCTTTTGAATCCCCGGTTGATCTGAGGAAAATTATTGAATCGCTAAAACATCCGTCTGCTGATGATAAGACTTTAAAAATTGCTGCCAGAAAGACTGGCACTCCTATCATCTCTGCTGCTGTTACCCTGGCCAGGGAAACCAAGGCAAATGCTATAATGATCTTTGCCGATACAGTGCGGGAAAACGATTTTATCGATCAGTTCAGAATGAAACCCAAACTGATTATTGTCACCAGTAATAAAGCCCGTTTTGAACTTGCCCGAAGCCGCAAAATCGCAGCAATTATCCAGGTTCCTTCCATTCCAGCTTCTCGCACCGGTCAGATAAAAATCGGCATCCTGTTAGCGCTCTCCCGCAATCTTATTGGCAGGGAATCCAAAGTGATCTGCCTCTCTGGAAACTCCGCTAATGGTGTTTTTGATACCATCGTTGTTATCGATGTAGCAATGGAGTACGAATTTTTCTTTACTACTGCACAGTCTATCGTACCACCTGATGTAAAACCGGAAGTACTGGAAAGAATAATTGGATTGGCACAGGAAATTGCAGTTGAGGGCAGGGAGGGCAAGCCTGTAGGTACAATATTTGTACTGGGCGATACCAATTCTGTCAATGCCTCTGTCAGACAGCTGATTATCAATCCATTCAGAGGCTATAGTGAAGCAGAGAGAAATATATTGGATCCCGGGTTAGTGGAAACCATCAAGGAATTTGCCAGTATCGATGGGGCTTTTGTTATCACCGGCGATGGGATTGTTCTGTCGGCAGGAAGTTATTTGCGACCGCAGCTAACTGAAGAGTTACCGGCATTACCGGGTGGATTTGGAGCACGCCATGCCGCTGCTGCCGGGATCACCGCCTGTACAAACGCCTTAGCCATAACTATTTCAGAGTCTACCGGAACGGTCACCATTTTTAAAAATGGTGTGGTAATGATGTCCATAGCAAGGCCGGTGATCAGAGAAAAAACACTGATACAACGGTATCTATAAATCCTGAAAAACTTCTTATACACTGTTTCTGCAGAGGCAATTTTTACTCAGAATTTTTCTGCAGACATATTATTTTATCACTTCTACAATTTAACTGACCTTTTCACTTGAGCAGGAAGCCAGATTTCAGATATCAGCCTTTAGGGTGCTGCCAGTTATCATGATCAACGACTTCTGATTCAGGTGTAAAAATCAGGTTTACAGCAATGTACTATAAAGAAGGGAATGGCATAATGTCCAACGCCAGAATCAGCTACAAAGACTCTTTTTTAAAGAATGCAATTACTGCTAATGAAATGGAATCCTACAATCAGTCTATTGCTTCAGCAGAAAAGTTGCTTTCCGATCGTAATGGCCCGGGTAATGATTTTCTCGGCTGGCTTGATCTTCCGAAAAAAATGAACAAATCCATCATTCAGTCTATTCAGGAGAAGGCTGCCCAGATACGCAGCAAAGCGGATGTGCTGATATGTGTGGGTATTGGTGGATCTTATCTGGGTGCACGTGCCGCAATCGAATACACTTCGGCTTCTTTTGAAGATATGAGAAAACCAAGAGTTATCTTTGCAGGACATTCCATAAATTCCGATTATTTGTCCGATTTGCTTGCGCTGGTTAAGGATAAGAATGTTGCTGTCAATGTGATATCCAAAAGTGGTACAACTACCGAACCTGGAATCGCTTTCAGAGTGATAAGACAATGGATGGAAGCCAGATATGGAAGAAAAGAAGCCGCTTCCAGAATCATTGCCACAACCGATCCCTGCAAAGGTGCTTTGCGTAAGCTTGCTACAGAAGAAGGTTACACCACATTTGATATCCCTTCGGATGTAGGGGGAAGATTTTCGGTGCTGACTCCTGTGGGTCTTTTTCCGATCGCAGTTGCAGGTCTTGATATTGCAGAACTGATTGAAGGTGCTGCCGAAGCTATGGGCTTTTGCAGTGGTAATACCTGGGACTCGAACATGGCTGGACATTATGCTGCTGCACGTAACATTCTTTTCAGAAAAGGCTATACAACCGAGGTGCTTGCATCTTTTCAGCCACAGCTTCACTTTATCAGCGAATGGTGGAAACAGCTTGCCGGAGAAAGTGAAGGCAAAAATGGAACCGGTATTTTTCCTTCTGCTCTCGATTATACTACAGATCTGCACTCTCTGGGGCAGTACATGCAGGAAGGTTTGCGTAATATTTTTGAAACATTCATTATTGTCAAGAATACCATGAAAAGTGTGACCGTACCGCAATTTCAGGATGACAGTGATGAACTTAATTATCTGGCTGGCAGGTCTTTTGAAGAAATCAATGAGAATGCATATAAGGGTACTCTTCTGGCCCATTTTGATGGTGGAGTCCCATGCAGTACACTTCTGCTGCAGGATCGTACTGAAAGAACGCTGGGGCAGCTCTTCTACTTTTTTGAAAAAGCAATCGCACTTTCCGGATACATTTTAAGAGTCAATCCTTTCGATCAGCCAGGAGTTGAAG
>CAYPMS010000018.1:0-49171 GCA_964411655.1 uncultured Fibrobacter sp. | reverse complement strand
ATGCTTCAACCCTTATAGTAATTTCATGAACTTACTACCTGAATAGTTACAAAAACTGCAAAAAGGAGTGTCAGATGAAGGTACTGGTGGTCTACTACTCCAGATCTGGAACGACAAAGAAACTGGCGCAGAAACTCTCTGTGGAACTTAATGCCGATATCGAAGAGATCATCGACAAAAAAAACCGATCCGGCCTGATTGGCTGGATTTTTGGTGGAAGAGATGGCATGAAAAGAATTCCCACAGATATTGATCCGATAAAGAACAATCCTGAAAATTATGATGTGGTGTTGATTGGTGGTCCCTTGTGGGGTTTCAGAGGAATAGCTCCGGCTTCCAGAACCTATCTGGTACAGAACAAAGATAAGATCAAGCAGATAGCTTTCTTTATGACCAGAGGTGGTAAGTCCTCCAGTGATCCTGCACTTAAAGATTTGAAAGAGGTATATGGAAAACCAGTGCTAGGGACTTTAGATATAATGCAAAAAGATTTGGAGAGTCCCGAAACAGCCGAACAGATAGCTTCATTTGTTAAAACGATAAAGAATGTTAAACAATAAAAGATCTGTATATCCCGCCCTTTCAGAGCTTGCAAAAAATGATCTGTTTTTCTTTCACCCAGGCCTAAGGGCTTGGGTTTTAGGCCAAGAGATTGAGTTGGTTGCTCATAGGCCAGATTGAAAAAAACATCACTCCTTTTAGACGTCACCCCATAAACCGCAGTGTTTAGAACAATCAATGGGTATTCTGGTAACCTAAAGTGTTAAACAGCAAAATTGCGCATATTCTGGTATTTCTAAAGTGTTTTGACTGCTAATTTAAGCGCATATTGACATTTCTAAAGTGCTTAGACTGCTGATTAGCCGCAGTACCAGCAGTCAGGTAAAAGATTAAGATGGCGTTAAAAACTTAAGCGAGGTAACGATTATTTAAGGTTGCCCTTTTTTCTGAATTCCATCGGGTTAATTTTGGTAGTTGCTTTGAATACACGGTTAAAATGGGAGATACTATTAAAGCCAACGGTCATTGCGATGTCTATTACCAGGCGGTCTGTTTCCTGCAGTAAGCGCTTTGCTTCATGAATTCTTATAGATGTAAGGTACTGCTTAAAGCTCATTTTGAATACATCATTCATAATCCTTGCTATTTTTTTCTGAGACATCCCAAGCGTTTCACCCATAGTCAAAATCGATAGTTGAGGATCGGAGAAGTTTTCAGCTATATAGGCTGAGATCCTCTGTGCATCAATATCCCTGTAATTGCTTATATCTTTTTTATCATAAGTTATAATAATGCTACGGGTTTTTGAAGATGATACTGTTTTAATGAGTATAAATACGATGATTAATATGGAGATAATCGCTGCTGCTAAAATCGCCAAAATATTGGCACTCTTTGTCAGATAAATTTGAGAAATTGTTATGGTATCAATTACCCCGGTTTCTGCTGTCGAGCCACTCTCTATCTGCAGTGATGTTACTTTGGAAAGATCTGTTGGTGCTACATCTTTAAGGCTAAGATTATTCTTCTGATACCACCATTCTGGTTCAGTGAATTGTTTTAAAGGAATAGAAATAGTAACCGGAACAGAATCGAGTATAAGGTCCTTTTTTAGATATCTTTCACTCAGGGGATTGTCGATTTGTGAAACTGCCGGATCAAAGACCTTCAGGTAGAGCTTGCAATCAAAAAGTCGTTTTGAAGCGATACGAATATTTAGTCTATCAAAACGGGTACAATCCAGAAATTTTCCATTACTGTCTTTTAAAGAAATTGCGATTCCCGCATAGGGAAATGCAAAACCCGGTTTTAAGATATAACTTAATTGAAGTCCGGTTGAGCATTTATTCAGGGATAGTATTTCAGAATTCCCCTTACTGTTGCTTTCTAAACGATCATCATAGGTTGTAATTTGCTTGTCTTCAAAGTTTATCTTCTGAGTTCTGCAGGATGATACAATTAGAATTACAAACAAAGTTACAATGATCATCCCTGATATTAAAAAGTGTTTAAATTTCAAATTCACCTTTTCAATCTTTTGCATAATCGGTATATATTCTTCTCAAAAAATGATAATTGCCATTTTTGCACACATTATGGATACCTGCTGCAAAGATATACAATCCTTTACTGTTTATTTTTATATAGTTCTAAAATAACTCCAAACAATCAGCCAAAGGAATTTTATGAGCAGGCTTTTTTTGTGTTTGATAGGAATAGTTCTCCTAAGCAATTTTAACGCAGATGCAAAAAATTACAAGGGTGCAGAACTTTACTCGAAGAATCTGGTTAAATTCGGACGTTTTGAAATCCGTATGCGTACGATTAGCGGAAGTGGTACCATCTCATCTTTTTTCCTCTATTATGACGATTCATATAAGGGAAACCCAGAGCCTTGGCGAGAAATCGACATAGAAGTATTAGGAAAAGCTGACAACGTGTTTCAATCAAATATTATTACCGGAAACGCAGATAACAAAACCATGTCAGAAGAAGAGCATTTTTTTGACAAACTGTCAGAGGATTACCACACTTATGTTGTTGAATGGACACCAAATTACATCGCCTGGTTTTTTGATGGTAAAGAAGTCCGTCGTAGTACAGGCGCCCAAGTAACAGATTGCCAGCAAAAAGAGATGTCTTACAGATTCAATTTATGGATCTCTGACGCCTCAAGCTGGGCAGGTACGTTTAATCCATCGATACTCCCTGTATATCAGTATATAAATTGGATAAAATATTCAAAATACACTCCAGGTTCTGGAATTAAAGGGACAGATTTCACCCCTGAGTGGCAGGATGATTTTGATAGTTTCGATTCAAGAAGATGGGGTAAGGGGGATTGGACTTTTGATGGAAATCTGGTGGACTTTTTACCTGCTAACATTGTAGTCAAAGATGGCTATTGCATTATCTGTTTAACAGACAACAACAAAACCGGACATTCCGGTGAAGTTCCCAAAGACAACAGTACTTCTATTAAGAATCGTAACCATAAGATCAAAAAACCCTTTTCAACTGGATACTTAAATTCTGCTGAATCCTATATTTTAACTCTCGATGGCAGACGGATGCCTTTTAATTTGAGGCTAAATGACCTAACCAAATCAGGAGTATGGATCAAAAAAGAAAAAAATGAATTTCTACCGATTCTGAAATTTAACTAAAAATAAATCAGGTGTAAAAAAGACTTGTCCCCTCTGCTCCGTAAGCAATAAAACTTTGTTCAGTTGCCCGGAGCAGTTTACAAACTTTGCCCGTCCATAATCAACTCGAGCTAACCGCAATTTCAACTTCGGTTTTCCGCACTAAAAATGCCTGAACAGAGACTAAATGCGATCTCTTCATTCCACTACAGAAAGAAAAAGATGTTCAGAGTTCAATAATAAAAGTGATGGTTTTAATTGAGGTGTCTATTTTGAATACAGAATTATTGGGTAGCTCATTGGGGCTAACAAAACCAAAGACAGCCTGTAGATCTGGGTTTAACACTGTTTATTCCTAAATGTATAAGCAGACTTTTTAAACATAGTGTTTCCCTAGCTGAACCATCAAAATATCCAGTATTAAGGCTGACCCTTTTTATAACAAAGTATCTCGCAGGAGAGGGATTCTGGCCATGGGGAAAACAATTTTTAAAACTAACATTCTTAATTAATCTTACTTTATCACGTATGTTTGCCGGTTAAATATCTGTATGGCAAAAACTGTGGAACCCGATAAGCAGGAAGCGGTAGTGACAGAAATCTTCAATTCTGATCACTTCCGCTTATTAAAAGATCTTTTGATTATTTTATTTTGCTGACAATGTTTGTCTCATGCCCCGCATTTCTTATTACATAGCAGCCAGATGAAGGTATCATCGGTAGCACTGGCGTCTTTTGCTGGTTAATATAAAACGATCCTGTCTTTTTCCCCTGAAGATCAAATATCTCCATAAAACCACGATCTTTGCTTTGCTTCAGGTTTTGAGTAATTGGTGTAAATTGGCTCTTTATACTAACCGGATTAAGCAGATTAGGAAAATCGTTTGGTGGATTTGGATTATTTTTAACATAATCAACCAGCCAGGTAAGAGCAGGACGTTCATTACCGTTATCAGTCATTAAACCGGTACCATTTCTCCAGGTTCTGCCCACAATATAGCCCCAGTAGGTTATTCCTACGATTTTTGGATGATTCCAGAACATGGTAAACTGCTCCTCCATAATCCTTTTCTGATTTGCATCGTTGGATTCACCAATATCATACTCAGTAATAAAGATAGGAAGCCCGGTAGCAGCCAGCTTATCGATGTTCCTTTTTACAGTGGCAGTGGGAATTTTATA
This sequence comes from uncultured Fibrobacter sp., assembly GCA_964411655.1. Lineage (GTDB taxonomy): Bacteria > Fibrobacterota > Chitinivibrionia > Chitinivibrionales > Chitinispirillaceae > JAAYPC01. The sequence continues at coordinate 44,843 of CAYPMS010000018.1, read as the reverse complement.
GGCATCATGGGCTTGACACCCAATGGCATCAATAGGCGCCTTGGCTTTTAACATCGCCTCAATCAGCCTTACAGTCCAGTTTACTTCGTTATCATATTCGCAGTTATTATAGTCATTGTAAATAAGTATTGCATTTGGCCATCTATCCCGTGCCATCTGGAAAGACTTGATAATCCAATCAAAACCGGTAGCCCCATCACCACCAAGAGCATTTTTGTATGGGGCAGGGGCATGGCTGGGGTAAGCCTCATTTACCACATCTATCATCATAACATTGGGATAACGGGCAGCTACTTCATCATACCATTCGGTGATTTCCTTAAGTTGTTCCGATTGTGAGAGAGAATTCAACCAGTTAGGATACTGGCTACCCCATATGAGTGTGTGAAATTTCCAGAGAATATTGTTTTGTTCAGCAAATTTTGCGATATTGTCGGTTCCATTCCAGTTCATTCGGTTTCGTGTTCCCTCGATTGATGCCCACTTACTTTCGTTTTCACCAGTGATCTGGTTCCAGTATTTGAGAAAATCAGAGCGGATCTGTCCATAAGTGGTGATATTTCCCAGAAATTTGTTTGCCCCCTTTGCTGGTTGAGCCGAAGGATAAAACTGAAATGAAAGCAAAACCAATGCAGATAAAACCATTCGGTTAAACGGTTTAATAAATTGGAAAACGGCCAACGGATTTAAATCTTTCTGGATGTCCATAGCATTTCTCGTGTTAGTTTGTTACTTTAACTGTTTTTAAATGTTCAAAGGTCATAATGTAAATTCGTAATTTAATATATTAAAACAGGGAGTTTATTTCCTGAGCATAGTTCAAAAAGTCTGGACATGTTTGTCTACATTCTTACATAATCTGATAATATATCAATCATTACCGGCTATTGCATATACTTATGATATTATTTCCAGTTTCTGATTTATGATTTAATATCTGAATCGTTGAATCAGCTTCCTTTTTTTACTTACTTAGTCAGCAGTAATATATGGGCATCAGCAAATTTTCCACTAACCAACCGGTATACGTATGGTCCGTTTGCCAATACACCTCCATTTTCACCTTTGCCATCCCAGACTATCTGGTGAATTCCGCTGCAAAAAACTTTATCCGGTTTAACCAGCTTTTTAACCAGTTTCCCCTGAAGATTGTAAATATTCAGAGAAACTCTACTGTCCTGCGCAAGAGCAAATCTGATATTGGTGGTTGTCTTAAATGGATTAGGGTAATTTCTGAACAAGGCAAATCTTGCCGGCAAAAGCCTCCTGGGTATCGCCTGCACCGGCCCATAGCTTTTTTCCCTGTTTAAATAATCCAGTGAAACAAGTTTGTATTCGTAAAGAATATCGTTTTGGACCATATAATCGATATACATGTACTCGCGTGGTCCAAAAGAAGCACCCGATTTGGCCCCTGGTATAATTTTTTCATTTACACGTACCCATTCTGTGTCATTATAAACAATCATCCTGTTTTTATTAAGTAGAATGGAATCACCGATATCCTTATTACTCTTCCTGCTTTCAGATTTCATTAAACTGTCTAAAAAAACAGGACTGATCCTGCGTAATAAAAAAAATCCCAAATTCTCCTGTTCACTCTCGGTCCTCCAGAACAAAGTATCACATCCATCCCCCCCCGATGCACTGAATTTGGAGAGGTTGACAGCCAAAGTCCTGTCGCTTGAAATAAAGATGTTCACTGTATCACAAAAAACACTGTCAATCTGGATGACGAGTTCCTTGCGTGTGCGGTTGAGATATGCATTATAATATTGGCCTTCAACCAGGGCCAACGTGTCAGCCCCCCGATAGATTATCACATATTGAGGTTTTGATGTAGCAGTATAGTCGGTTATTCTTAATACAGGTTGAAATCTGCATGTGTCACTGCGTGCAGGAAGCCTGAGGTGAACTTCATTGTTGCTCGATTTAATTACATAAGCCCCTTCACGCTCGTTAAAACCATCTGCATTCAGATCGCCTTCGGTTGCATTGGCATCGCTAAGAAGTGAACCGGTAATCATAACCGGTGTTAAAGGATACTGTGCAGAATTAGCCGCCGAATCTACAAAAGCAGAATTCATCTCAGAGTGCTGCATATCCATATATACTACAGTTTGAATGTTTGGAGAATCCCATACTGAAGATGCACTCATATCGTTAAAATCCAGGGCGACTCTGGTTTCATCTCGCCAGGTTATTATGGTATCGCTATCAAAAGGTTGTGACTGATATCCATTACTGTTTTTCATGGAAAGCCATGCAAAAACAAAATCCTGAAATTTGCCTGAATAAATGACACCACCTCTTTTTTTACTTTTATTCAGATACAAAGAAGAATAGGTACTGTCATTCATAGAGGCGCCATGATAGACTTCCAATGGAGCATTACTGAACCCATAAATGCTGTCCCATTTAAAAAACTGACCTGTAGGATACATGGTCCATTGGGTAACGATTTTGAATGAACTGGTATAAACATTTACAAGTCTTTCATTTATCCGTAACACCACCCTTACACTGGAACTTTCCACTACTGCATAGGTAAAAGGGTCTGAAACATTAGCCGTAGTTTTTGGGTAAAAAAATGTGCTAAGCCGGAAACAGTAAGTTCCCCAAGAATCATTGTAACCGTCATAACCAGGTATGAGATTAGTAAGAAAAGCAGTATCGACCTTATAGAAGGGATCGCTCACCGAAGCAGCCATAAACCACGGATCACCATCTTTTCCGTCATTTTCGCTCATTTTCCAATTGATATACCATTGTCTGGAAGAAGACGAATCGAAGGCATCTTCTGTAAAATTTTTCACCCAGAAATAATCAACCACACCATTACTCTGTTTTCCACTTACCATTCTGGGTGTCTTTCTCTGCACAGCTCCCTGCGAATTTGCATCATCTATATAAAGGCTGGCTGAATTGGAAAGAATTACTTTGTTTAAACCTATATATAAAAGATTCCACTCATCGATCAGATCAGCAAAATAGTCATATCCCTCTATCAATATCTCTCCACCTAATCTTACACATCCTGGAGCCGGTTTCGATGTAGCCCAGTAATTTGCAATTCTGAAGGCCGGAAACCTGCGGGGATTATTATCACCATCTATAAGTATTTGCAAAGTATTCTCATTATTTGCCCGGGTATCGTATACTCCTTCCGAACTGCGAATGCCATTTCTGTAAATACTTTTTATCGTATTTTCGGTTATAGTATCGCCATAACACCGCACATCATCGATCACCCCATTAAAACCGCTTCCGATGACTACATTTTCGCTGTTATTGGTTACTGAAAAACTGCCTGAAAGCACCCTGTCAACATTTCCATCCACATAAAAGATGACCGGCCCTGCAGAATTCCAACTGGCAGCCACATGATGCCATGTACCTGTATCGATAGTGGTAGTAGTTCCCGACAGTGATATTCCATTAAGAGTTAAAGAGAGCCTTCCCGATCCATCACCACCGAATTTCCAACCCTGAGTTCCATTGTGTTTTTCAATAATATTAGAGCTTGAAGAAATTGCTGTAGATGGTTTTATCCAGGCCATAACAGTGAATTTATCATTACCGTTAAAGTCTGCATTGTTAAGTACAGAAATGTTTTGAGATCCGTTCAACTGGATTGCGCCTTCAAGTCTTCCACCAGTCCTGCTTCCGCCGCTGATTGCTCCATGCCGGTTATTGCCGGAAGCATCACTGGCAACCATTGTAGACCCGGTCTCATCAAACTTCCAGTGACCATAAAGACGTTGTTCCCAATCCCTTTCCATTGCCGGTGTTCCGGCAAGATAAACAAGGCTGTCTGGTTTCCGGTAATCATCGGTATAAACCCCAACTCCGCTTGTATCATTCCAAATCTGATGAATAAAATCGACCATGAATTCCCAGGATTGTCTTTGTCCCGAATTCAAACTGAAATTGTTACATTCATATCCTGCGTATCCGCTTGATGCATTGTTATAGAAACCTGTGGCACTGTTTGGAATACCAGCCGAAACTTTCCACAAATCCTTTATGCATAATAAGATGTCATTTTGCAGTGAAGCATTTGAACTTAGAAGCACGTAGGGTGACTGGTCTGCATTGGCATTACCGGTAAAAACTGACATCGTGGCAACCGGATTCCTTTCACAGCCCAACCGTATAGTCTTTCCAGACACATCGCTTCCGGAATTACTGATTGTCGATTTGATGAAAATCCTGCCGGAACCATGAACAGTATAATCATTGGTATAGTAAATTCCTGCATCTAAAATGCCACTCTGGCTTATTACGGTCCGGAATGATCCGATCTCCTTAACAGACCAGGAACCATTCTGCTTTGAACTGATTCCGTTATATTCCAGGAAGAAAAGGTTCTGCGAAGCACCAATCTGGTTCCCCTGACCATGATCAAGTCCATGGATACTGTCTGTAAGTCCTTTTATTCCTCCACCATTATTGTTATCAAACAGCAGTGTCCATTTTTTTGTGTAAACTGAACAGACCGAAGCAGATGTTACTACAGTCAGAGGCAACAACTCTTCTTTTGAAGTAACATGCAATATTACTTTTGCGGAACCCGCTTCAATACTGTAGCTGTATGAGTTCAGAGGAATTGTTCCTATGCTGAGTACATTATTCGTAAGGGACCCCGTATAGGTTATTAAGGTATAATCTCCTATATCGAATCCACTTGCATTAGTGATGTTCAGGATTCCATCCAGTGTCAGATTCCCGTTTACAATTATCTGATCGGAACTGGTTCCCAGATCGAAATTCAGAACAGAGGAATTATTTAATATCAAGCTGCCGGTGGATAATGCTCCAACCGAGTTGTTACCAGGGTTGATTTCTCCTCCATTAGCGATAGTCACCTGGCCGCCGATGGTTCCGATCCCGCTTATCTTGGCTCCTGACTGGACGGTAAATTCACTTGAAGAGGAAGTCGATCCGTTAATTCTTAAATCTCCTCCAGATACGGTTGTCGGACCATTATAAGTATTGTTACCAGTAAGAATAATCTCTCCTGAACCGGTTTTTGTTAATCCCAAAGTACCTGCACTGTTTTTGATTAATCCGTTAAAGGTGGAATTAGCATTATTAGCGCCAATAGTGAGAACAGGAGATCCAGCTGTGCTGTTATCAACGATACCGCTTCCACTGAGACCGTTGATTGTTTCACTATATGAATTAAGATCAAAAGCTCCATATAAAAACACATCTCCTTTCGAGGAGCCATCAGGAATCACATTTGCAGCACCAAGCTGTAAAGTTCCGTAGTTGATTGTTGTGGATCCCTCATAGGTATTTAATCCGGAAAGATTCAGCGTCCCATCTCCTTCCTTTATAAGATCACCGCTTCCGGAGATGATCTGATTAAATGTAAAAGAATTAGATCTGTTAAATATCAGTGTTCCATTATTTATTACAGGGCCATTTATACTTCCTGTGGTTTCGCCGTTTCCTATCTGAAGTGTGCCATCAGTAATGTGCACAGTACCGGTAGCGGTGTTATTTCCACTTAATATCCATAATCCTGAACCTGACTTGGTTATGGATGTGGCACCGCCGTTGTCTCCCACAACCATTGCAAGTAAATTACCGATAGCGCTTCCGGTAAGAGTGAGTGTGCGTGCACCGCTTTCAACAAATCCCATAATACCGGTGTTAGTAAAGACCAACTGTCCTATACCTGATCCATCTATGGTTCCTCCATTTGTGCTCAGTGTAAATAGCCGATCACAATTCTGTAATACTCCTGTATACTTTAATGTTCCTCCGTTAAATAACAGATTTGATGCATTGTTTGGAGAGGAACCGATATTACTGCTGCTTCCACCATCATTCAGGTAAGTAGTGAAAATCACCCCTGCATTGATGATTACCGGACCGGTAAAAGTATTTGATCCACCTAAAACTAAAGTACCTGTTCCATATTTTGAGAGTCCTGGTGTACCGGTAATCACGGTATTTATATTGGCAGTTTTTCCTTCACTGACAAGAACACCCGATTTTGTGCTGAAATTAAGTGATGTACCTCCGGTTATCGTATATCCATCATTCAGAAATGCTATACTGTCTACATTTTGAGTTTCATTTACATTAATTGTCCACTCCCCATCATTTCCGGTGAATGTTGCTGAATATCCGGGACCAGGCCATGAAATCAAAGTTGTGCCATTTAATGTCCAATAGTTATCTGTACCCCAGGTACCGTTTCCAGCCTGATATCCTGAAGTTGTGCTTACATCCCAGTAATAATTTTTGATAGGATCAAAAGCCCAGCAACCTGCATCTATGCTTCCACCTCTTAAATTTCCCCCAAGATCAACCGTCGGAGCATCAATAGTGGTCCCAATATTGTCAGCCGAAGTTCCATCGCTTAATTGCCAGTCTGAAGGATTGTTTCTGGAGGAGCTGACATAATTGGGATTACCTGAGACACATCCGGTTCCATAACCTGCCGTACTTTCATTTGTCAGTGAATAAGTGGTTTTTGCCCGCAGGTTGTCTCCCCTGAATGTAATAGTATTTTCGCTGAATATGCAGTTTTTAAAGGAGAAATTTGCGTTATTGCTCTCATCCCGGTTCCAGATGCTGTTATTTCTATCGAATGTACAATTTATAATTTTAAAAACAGGTGATCCGCTTCCATAAGTAAATTCATAGATATTATTACAGGTGTTACCTTCAAATAAACAGTTTTCAAATAATATATTTAAATATGAACTTTTAATGTAAAACGCGCGAGTTCCGGTAAAGTCCCGAATTACACATTGTCTGAACGAAAATGAGTGAGATGATATGCCAAGATCATATTCTCTGGAACCTGTAAGAATAAGCCTTCGGAAATGAACATCTGTTTTGTCAAAAAAATTGTATACATCATTACCTGAACGGCTGACAATGGGAAATTTATCCGGATCGGTCTCTATACCCTTAAAAACGATATAACCGATACCCTTGTCTACATAGGTAGACCATGAATATGTATGCTGGTTTGATCCGATAAATAATACCGTATCAGGATCGATTGCTCCATTTTGAATTGCAGTCAAAACAGCATCGAGTGAACTGTAATCGGCAGTACCATCTGCATCAACAGTGACCACATTTCCCTGGTAAACGATCCCTGTCACTGTGAGATTTACATTTCCACCTGACACACTGATTGAATATTCATAACCGGAAGGAGCTGAACCGATTGATAATGTATTATTGGTGATCGATCCGCTGCAGGTTATTAATGTATAGGTACCTGCGCCAAAACCGGATCCACCGGTTATATTTACGGTTCCATCCAGTGTAAGATTCCCTGATACTGCGATCCTGTCCGAACTGCTTCCCAGCTGGAAATTTAAAATGGAAGAACTGTTCAAGGTCAGACTGCCAGTTGTCAAAGTTGCCGTATTTTCATCTCCGGGCTCCAGTTTCCCGCCGTTAGCAACAGAAACATTTCCAGAAACAGTACCGGTCCCCGAAAGTGTCGCTTCAGATGCTACAGAAACTGCGCTTGCAGAAGCTATCGAACCATTGACACAAAGATTTCCTGCAGAGATCGTGGTAACACCGGTATAGGTATTTGCACCTGCCAGGGTGAATTTTGCAGAACCGCTCTTTGTCAATTTTATTGCACCATTGATAAGATAACTGTAAGTATATGCACTGGAATTATTAACGGTCAGGGTGACTTCTGTACCGCCGCTGTTTGTGATCATTTTCGTTCCGCCAGTAGTGCCTCCATCGGCAATCCCTCCTACGGTCTGACTGAACCCATTCATATCATAAATCGCATTATTTGCATCACTTGTGCCTATGACTAAAATTGTCGAGCTTGGAAGGCAATCGGTGGCACCGTTTTTTAATGTCCCATTATTGACACATGTAGCGCCCCAGGTGTTTCCGGTTGAATAAATTGTCCATGTCCCCCCACCATCTTTCAGTATGTGTATGTTAGTAAATGATATTTTGGATTTCATGGAGTTGTTGATACCACTTCCTCCGAGGAATAAAAACACCAGGTACCCCCCGGTTCCGCTTATATTTCCCTGAACATCCATTTCCCCATCACTGATGATTTTATTGTAATAATTTCCGGAAAAATTGATTGTACCATTATAAGTAGCAGTTCTACTTGCAGGAACATATATGTGAGAAATAGTTTTAGCTGTTGTATCCGAGTTCATGGTGATAGTTTCATTGCTGATAGAAACATTTTCCAATTGAAGCACTACCGGGGGGTTGCCGCCGTTAAGAATCGTAGTTCCGGATGTATTTCCCAAAGCATTGTTATTTTGAACAGCCAGAGTACCTTTATTGACCACGGTATTTCCGCTGTATGTATTGGCTCCGGAAAGAATTAGAGTTCCATTTCCATACTTTGAGATCCCTGGTGATCCTGAGATTACTGTACTTATTGTAGCTGATTTTCCACTATCCACAAATACACCGGACTTGTATGAAAAATTTAAGGATGATCCTCCACTGAGAGTATACCCATTTGACAGGAAGGCAATACTGTCTACATTCTGAGTGCCATTTATATTGATCGTCCAGTTGCCATCATTTCCGGTGAAGGTAGCTGAATATCCGGTGCCAGGCCAGGAAATCAGAGTTGTTCCATCAGTAGTCCAATAATTATTTATACCCCAGGTACCGCTGCCTGCCTGGTAACCTCCATTGGTAGAGATATCCCAGAAGAGATTGTTGCCCGACCCGACACTGCCATATTCAAAGGCTCCAATATCATAAGTTCCAGACCTGCTGGTACCGGTGATATCTACAGAGGGTGCATCGGTATTGTTTGCTTTATCCTTAGCTGCAGAGCTTATTAAAAGGCCAAAATCAGAGGCCTTTAGTGGCGAGCCATTGACAAATCCTGGATCATTGGTGTAAATGCTGCCAGTCCCCCACCCGGATTGTCCCTGAGGTAACAGATTATAAGTATAGAGGGTTTTAATAATGTCATTGATAATAATAGATCCATTATTACAGAAGATACTGTTTTTGATTATTGCTGTTTTTTGACCTGCTGTACTTGTTATAGAATTGTCTCCATTAATGGTTGAATTACCATAAAAAGTACAGTTGGTTACAGTAGCATAAGGGCCTAAAAAGTTGTGAGTATTCGGCTGAGTAAAAATGATACCGGTATTGTTCCAGAAAATTGAATTGGTGATGATAAGATAATTGGAATAATCAGGATGATCACCGCTCATTTTAAAAACATCGTTATTAAAACTTTGGATAATACATCTGTCTATTCTTAAATTCCTGTAATTGTTAGTCAAATCGATTGGATCGCAGTCTTGCAGGACAACCCGCTCGATTCTGTTGGTACCAGCATTTCCATTTTTCCAGTAATAGGTCCAATCATTTCCGACAAAGCGGACAATCGGAAAACTGTCCGGGTTGTTAGATGCACCCATAATGGTCAAATTACTGATAAAGTTTCCAGTTGGCCAGGTCTCATCGTAAAAATCGATGTCGCTACCCTGAATGTAAATGGTATCATTGGTGGTGGCAACAGCAAGAGCAGCAGTGATGGAGGCATATGTACTCCCGCCATCTTTATCAACTGTTAATTTCCTTGCAAAAGTATTGAAGGGCAAAAAAAGGATTGCCATAGAAAAGAAAACAAAAACAAGGCAGTTTTTTTTCGGCAAACTAAAACTCCGGATACATTGCTAAACCGAAACCATGATCCCTTTTTCAATCTTATTTTTCACCTAATCCCTAAGTGTGTAAATATATAGGATCTAATACCTGAATCTGTGACATGTAGATGTTTTCCGTCTATTCCAATTATACCCTGAATAACCAGGGTTGTCCATTTTTTAAAAATGAGCGGTTTTTTGAAGTACTGGGGGGGAATTTTCTTTTTAATCACCTGATTCATTTACCAAGGCATCAGTTTCTGCGCACTCCTGAGTAACGACCCGCAGGCATTATCTATTTCTTCTTTAAGGTATTTGTTCCTTATCTCTATTGATTTAATTTCTTTAAGTATCTCATCTATATTTTCCATTACCAAAGGTTCTCTTAACAGTTCGATCAATGATAAATACCTTTTGGATTCTTTTCCCAAATAAGGAGCAAATTTCAACATCTTACGGTAACTTTTACCTCTTAAACGTACACCGTTTCCAAACCGGGGCTTTTCAAAGGTAATTTCATCCTCTGATATATTTAAACCAAATCCGGTTTTCAGTTTTATCAGAATTTTTGACCAGCCGGAGAGATTCGATTCATCCAGAAAATCAGCAAATTTTGTCTGATCTGAAGTTTCCTCTTTAATTTGCCGCTCATAAGTCTGAAAAAAGCCGCTGGAACAGGGTGACGCTCCGAATCTTTTTAAAAGTGATGTTGAAACATAGCTATGCAAAGTTTTACCATCACGTGTGCCGGTATAAAGCTTATTGCATTCTCCAATACAAGCCAGGGTTACATCTACTATCTCCTGTTCTGGTATCTGATTGCTCAAGGTGATCTTGAGACCCTTAAATAAAGAATCGCTCTTTATTGCTTCCATTAAATCTTCTTTTTTAAGATTTAACCTGAGGACTGCATTCCATAACCCGTAATTAGTTCTGGATTTATCGGTGTTTGCAGCATAAAATGGCTTGATTACATCATCTGTTGTTCCGCTTTTGGCAAAGTTACTTACATGCTTATCTGTTTTTTCTGAATTACAGATATCAAGATTATACAAAGCAGGGAAAGTAGCATTGACAAGTCGTTTATGCAGGCCCAGATGAACCGGATGCAGTTTTTTCATATCATCGAATATAATGCGCAAAGGTAAAGAGTCATCGGGACTGATTTCATTTCCAGCCAGTTCAACTTTTTTTACAAAGAGCCCGGCATGTTCGGACGGATTAACAACCAGCTTGCCATCATACAGAATATTAAACAGATGCAGTTGTTCATACAGTGATAATTCAAGTGTTCCAAGCGCAATCGAGTATCTGTTGCTGCATAGTTTTTTTACTGAATCAGAAATGGCAGATCCAGTGCAAAGCCCGGCCAATGCTGTGTAAAGTGAGGGACCGGTGATCTGATTTCCACTGTAAAAAATATCCATACCTGTACGTGAAATGAATGATCTGATTTTTTCATATTTTGGATCATCACTGGTCATCTCGGTATTGAGACGATACATTGTTTCAACAGCCATGATATTGTTAGAATTCGAGAGATGATTAAAAAGATAATCGTAACCATCAAATTTTTTATGGTGGTTGTGAACTGTGTAACCGTTTTTTTCTGCAGCCAGATGATAGGTTACACCGGTTGGCTTTTTTTCTGGACCAAAAAAGTGACGTGCCCAGGCGCAACTGTCACCGTATTCAATGTCATCTGATGCCATATCAGTTGGAGAATAGACCCCTAAATCGTAAGCCATTGCATAAATGAGGGGTTTGGATGTACTTGAACCATTGGGGTTTCTATTTACATGCAGGCTTTGCAGCCTGCTTCCAAGACGATCCCGAGAATAATATGCCAGTAACTCCCGTGTTCCGGAGTTCATGATAGCATAAGCAAAGTACTGCCCGCTTACGGTTATTGTGTCTCTATAATAAGTAAAACAGGATCTGCGGATATGGTTTTTATTCTTTTTATAACGGATGTTCTGAATCAGAGTATCATTGCAGCCCAGCTTTACAGCTTTGCCGGATATCCTTGCCACAGAGTCCTGTTTCAGGACTATAACTTTACGCATGGTATCCGCGGGGACAGTGCCGGTTAAAGGAAGATTGATCCTTTCCGATCCGATCAGAATATCGGAGCGGATAGTGGTATCAGGGGCAAAACCTCTGGAATCCACAAGTTGTTCAAGTATCGATTGCAGCCGGTAATCGATAGTTAATCTGATAGTGAGATTCCCATAGCGGCGGATCATGCTCTCCGGATCAGCTATATCCATTTCGGAAAGTTCGGAACCATCTAACCCGTTACTTTCACATATTTTTTTCCAGTATTCATTGGCCAGATCAATCAAATGACTTCTTGCAGGGATAATATTCTGAGCGCTCCTGAAACTGAGCGTATCCAGACTATGGATAATCGTATCCTGTTTCTTATCGCTCCATTTAAAGTGTCTGGCAAGTGAAGGCATACTGGTTTTTATCTGTCCGATTATTTTCGATGGAACATGCCGGTTCCATTTTACCAGACGCGACAGATAAAGGCTCTGCGCCAAACTGAGTTCCCTGGGATGAACACCGAAAAGTTTCATGCTTATATCATGGTATCCACGCATACCCCTGCCGGCGCTGACGCAATGGTTGATATAGGTAGTAAGGATTTCCTGGTTGCTGTAACTTAATTTCAGTGCCTGAGCCAGCTTTAATTCCCGAAGTTTCCTGGAAAGACTCTGTTCATTGAAGGCATAGCCTCTGCTGTCATATTTCATCAGAAGAAATCTTGCTACCTGCATATGAATTGTGCTGCTCCCTCTGGGACGCTGCAGTTTAAAAGTTTTGACCGATTTCCATACAGAACTGAATACCGCTCTTAACAGTGCATTATAATCGTAAGCAGATTTTCTCCGATAGAAATTTTTATCTTCTGTGGTCAGAAGTGAACTAATGAGAATCTCATTTATATCGCTGAGGAAAACACAGCTATGGGTTGTCTGAAGCTTTGCAAGAATAATACCGTGACGATCGGTTATGGTGATGGTTTTATGAAGATTTTTAATTTCGTTGAGTTCACTTACTGCTGCCAGAGATGGAAAATCTCTGATCTTTTCTTCCAGAATAGTGTTTTGTGGCTCAGAAGAAACACTGTCTCTGCTTATTATTCCGGAAAACCTGTTCATCTCTTTGCTTGAATTTATCTCCTGCCATACATAGCCATAATTTCTGGATAATAAACCTTTTTTCTCCAAATTAAGAAGCTGTTTTGCTCCAGAATTAACATAAAAAAAAAGCAGTAACTCGGCTCCAAAGTAGAAAAAAAGCGGCAGGAAAATTACAAGAACAAAAACAATCGCAGTCTTCTTTTTCACCTTTATTTTCATTGCCAGTCTTTCTTAAGAAAATACATCTGCTTTCAACAGGAATTTGGCATGCAGAATTTATAATCAGCTGAAATCAAATGTGGTTTTTTGTTTAAATATAGCTCCTGTTCAGAGCTTTTTTGAAAATCATACCGGATTATTTACCCTGATTGCTGACGAATGTTTGGCTTTAATTGCATTGATCTCTTTATTTTAGCCCACCTCCGTAGCAGTCTTCTTCGAAGGAGAAATGGCTCAAATCTTGCAGTTTAACAAAGAGCTATCACCTTTTGGGAAGCTTAATTCTGTTTTTTTACATTCTAGCAGGGCAGGTACCATGGAAAGCACCATTCGTATTCTCATGCTGGAAGATTCTGAAAATTATGCAAAATTATATATCAGAATATTACAAAAATCAGGTCTGATCATTGAGTCAAAACGGCTTGAGACTACCCAGTATTTTTGGGCAACTTTAAATGAATTAAAGCCTCACATTGTCCTTTGTAACCTTACTCTCAAAAAAATTCCGGTTTCCGATATTGTGATTCTTATTAAGGAACTTAAAAAAAAGGTTCCTTTTATAGTACTTACTGAAAATACCCTCAGTCAGTTCAAAACCAGATTAATAGATGCAGGAGCCAGTGCCTGTCTTACGGAAGATCAATATAATGATCTGGGAAATATTGTGAAGGAAATTCTAAGTAGAGACTCTTCTGTAAATAATCTGGAAAAAAATGATAATTATGATCATCAGAATGGCAGCTTTAAATCTATTGTCGATAATCTGCCGGATATAATAATCCGCTTCTCTACTGAATTAAAACCGCTTTATGTTAGCCCTTACTTTGAGAAAATAAGCGGGATTCCATCTGCTGATCTTGTTAAAGATTATACCACAATCGGTCTGCCAAAGCAGGCAAGAACCCGTTTAAAGAATCTGCTTCTGCAGGTACTCTCAAATGGTACAGAAATTCAGACTGAATACGATTTACCAGGACCGCAAAGTCGAAGCTTTGAAATCAGAATATTTCCCGAAAAATATGAAAACTCCATCAAGAGTATTCTTCTAATCGGAAGAGAGATCACCGAAAGAAAACAGATCGAAAAACAGCTTCGATACCTGGCAGAATTCGAAAAGCTGATCAGTACCCTGGCCACCACCCTGATAAACTCAGACTATAGAAAGATAGATACATTAATCATGAATGCCTTAAGATTGCTGGGTAAATTTCTGGCTAATGACCGGGTCTCTCTGGTACTTTTCAATTCAGAAAAGCAGAGTTTTGAATATGTCTTTCAATGGTATAATTCGGCATTAAAAAAAAATATTCAGTTCAACCAATGGAAAAATCCCCATGATCTTCCATGGTTTTTCTCTCAAATAAAAAGCTTTTCTATTATCGAAACCACCTCTATCGATTCATTGCCGCCTGAGGCAACAAATGAAAGAGCCTGGCTTAGCAGATCAGGGTTCAGCTCGATCATGTATGTTCCACTGGTTTCCCAGGGAAGTGCCGTTGGTTTTCTGGGCTTTGAATGTTTAAAGGAGGCAAAACAGAGATTATCTGAACAATTGAAAAAAATATTAAGAATCGCCGCAGTAATTTTTGTTAATGCAATGAACAGAAAAAAAACCGAGCAGGCACTCACTCAGTCACAGAGAAAGTACCGCACAATATTTGAAAACACTGGTACTGCAATGGTTATAGTCGAAAACGATTCGCTTATAAGCATTGCTAATTGCCGTTTTTGTCAGTTTACCGGTTATCAGAAATCAGAAATCGAAGGTAATATGCATCTTGAAGCGTTTATTTTCCCCGAAGATATTGCGCTATTGGCCGGCATTACACAAAACTGCTCTTCCCAAGCTAATGAATTGCGAATTCTGGATAAGCAAAAAAGGTTAAAATACGTTATCGTCCATTCAGCTTTTATTCCTGAAGCTTCTCAAAGAATTCTTTCCTTTATAGATATCACAGAACGGGTACAGGCAGAGCAGCGTTTAAAGGATCTTAATTCCTCAAAAAGTGAATTTGTATCTATGGCCTCCCACGAGATGAGAACTCCTCTTACCGGAATCATCGGTTTGACCCAGACACTTTTATCAAAAGATATCGATTTATCCGAAGAGGAAAAGATACGCTTTCTGCAGATAATCGAATCGGAGGGTAACCGTCTTTCTATGCTGCTTAGTGAGCTTCTTGACCTCACCAAAATAGAGACCGGCACAACCGAATTCAATCCGGTTCAGTTAGATATTATCCAGATGATCAATGAAACCACCAGTGTCCTCCCTTTGCCATCCACAATTGAGTTAAAAATCGATGCTCCCAAAGACCATGTAATCTCTGTAAAAGCAGATCATGATCGAATCAAGCAGGTATTAATGAATTTATTGGAAAATGCGGTCAGATACAGTAAGGAATCCGGAACAGTCACCATTTCGGTACGTGAACAGGATCATTTAGTTTCCGTCGCTGTCAGCGACACCGGGCCAGGAATTAAAAGAGAGGATATTCCGCGGGTTTTTGACAAGTTTTTCCGTTCCAAAACAGCCCGTAAGATTACCAATAAAGGTACTGGCCTGGGTCTTACAATTGCAAAAAATATCGTGGAAGCACACGGAGGAAAGATTTGGGTACAATCACGGGAAGGGCATGGAAGCACTTTCACTTTTACCTTGCCCCAAAATTAGAGATCTTTTCCTCAGGTTGAATATTTATCAGGTTTTTTTTATTTTTTGGCACTGCACTAACTGGTGTTTCCTTATAAACGATCTCTCAATGCGGAATAATTCTTAATTTTCATGACAGAGTTTAAAAACAAGCAGGCAGTATTACTTGCAACCACTATTGGTGCCTTTCTTACTCCCTATGGGGCTTCTTCGATAAATATCGCTTTGCCTGCCATGGGAAACGAATTGAAAATGAACGCGGTGCTTTTAAGCTGGGTTGGTACATTGTACCTTCTTGCTGCCGCAATTTTTCTGGTCCCATTTGGAAGACTCTCTGATATATATGGAAGAAAAAAGGTTTTTTTCTGGGGAATAATCATTTTCACTGTATCATCAGTACTAAAAGCATTCTCAACCTCCATTGCCTTTCTTTTTACAATGCAGCTCATCAATGGGATTGGTGCTGCTATGGTTTTTGCAACTGCTGTGGCAATAGTCACTACCATCTATCCTCCCTCCCAGCGCGGACGGATCTTAGGAATCAATGTGGCATCCACTTATCTGGGATTATCGCTTGGACCGGTGATAGGGGGCTTCTTAACCCAATTCTGGGGATGGCGAAGCGTCTTTTTAAGCAATGCACCTTTTGGAATTCTGATTATCATTATTATTGTGATTTCCAGGGTAAAAATTGATTGGGCTGAAGCCAAAGGGGAGAGTTTTGATATTACTGGCTCATTTATCTACGGTTCAGGACTGGCGATAATGATGTATGGGATATCCAGATTGCCTTCGACCACTGGCGTTCTGATCAGTACTGCCGGAGTTGGCATATTTATGTTTTTTTTGATCTATGAGACACATGTTATTTCCCCGGTTCTTCATATCGGATTATTCAAAGGCAATACGGTATTTACCTTTTCCAATATTGCGGCATTGATTAATTATAGTGCCACCCATGCGGTGGTCTTCCTGCTCAGTTTATATTTACAGTTTGTAAGGGGACTGGAACCACAGAAAGCCGGGTTGATTCTTTTTTTTCAGCCCCTTATTATGGCGATTTTTTCCCCATTTGCCGGGAAATTATCCGATCGGTTTGAACCCCGGATCGTTGCTTCTGCAGGCATGGCAATAAACGTCTTCGGTCTGATAATGCTGGCGTTTATAGGCCCGGACACTGCTATAAGCAATATTATTATTATCCTTTTGATTCTTGGAACCGGTTTCGCTCTTTTTTCCTCACCAAACACCAGTGCCGCAATGGGTTCAGTCCAGAGACGCTATTACGGAATCGCATCAGCAACCATCGGAACCATGCGTCTGCTGGGGCAGATGTTCAGCATGGCAATATCTACTCTTATTTTTACTGTTCGTATAGGAGGGATGCAACTGGATTCTCACCAATTCGATCCTTTCCTTACCGGATTACGAAGCGCGTTCTTTATCTTTGCAGGTGTCTGTGCTTTCGGCGTATTGGCCTCCTATGCCAGAGGTAAAGTGTTGCAGTCTGACTGATAGACATTTACACAGCTTCCATCTTATACCCTCTGACAATTGTACTTCTTATTAAGGCGCAATTACATAAGACTGAATATAGCATTCCCAAAATTGTCAAATAATGCTGAAATCCTAAAACAGGTGTGATAGCATCTATTCTCCGCATCAATCCCGGAATTACCGTCGGTATCCGCCTCCCCCTTTAAGGCTTCATCAGGATTCTGACTGAATTGAACGGATCATTATCAATACCATTTTAAACCGTTCTTCTGCACGTATAGAATGGGCTTTATTGGCCGGCATAATTATCTGCTCACCTTTACTCAGATGAAAATCCTTTCCTTCAATATTGATAACCGCCTTTCCATCTACAATTTCCACAAGCGCATCAAATGGTGCAGAATGGGTACTGAGCCGCTGATCGGAATCGAAAGCGAAAACTGTTATTGTACCTTCTTCTTTATCAATTATGGTTCTGCTTACTATGGAACCATCCTGGTACTGTACCAGGTCCGAATAGGTGAATGGATTTGCCAGTAATCTGAAATCAATGGGTTTTCTCTCTTTCATAGTGTCTCCTTTTATTATATCCACTCTTCACTCAGGATTTCACCCTGCAAACTGATCACCACACATTTTAAAGGGATCTTGCGCGAAACTGCAGCCATTGCTTGACGTGCAATATTCAGAAGCCCCATACAGCATGGTACCTGCATTATAACAACCGTAAGAGTATTAATTTTGGCGTTATCTATCAATGCTATCAGTTTTTCCAGATAAACTTCCTGGTTCTGATCCAGCTTTGGACAGCCGATACCAAGAGTTTTTCCCTTAAGCAGTTTTCTGTGAAAATCACCAAAGGAAAAAGCCACGCAATCAGCAGCCAAAACCATATCAGAGCCTCTGTAATGAGGTGATTGGGGTGAGATAAGATGCATTTGTATGGGCCAGTGGTTTAACTCAGAGCCGACTGGCTCCTCTGTTTGAGTATAGTTCACTTTCTGAAAAGAGATGCTTTCTGCCCCTGGACATCCTGAAAAATGCTTATGTGAAGATTCATTATCCAACTCAGGTTTTTCAATACTGTTTTCCTGCAGATATTTAACTGCCTCTTCCAGATACTCTGTTTGACCATGTTCTTTTAAATGAAGAAGGTGAGCCTTAATTGTATTAAACCCCTGTTTTACAATATTAGCCATGACTTTTCGCTCATCATAGCTTTCTGCTTCACGTTCAATCACTGATATCGCTCCCTGGGGGCAATGGCCCAGACAGGCTCCAAGACCATCACATATTAAATCGCTTACCAGCCGCGCCTTATTATCGATTATCTGAATCGCCCCTTCGGGGCAGTTTGGAATACAAAGACCACAGCCATTACATTTCTGTTCATCGATACTTATGATTTTTCTTTTCATTTTATTTCTCCCGGTTAATTTTTCCTTCGCCTCATTTATAAATATGCGATTTTTTTAAGGAAAACTTCTTGATTGGAATCAAGAAATAACGTAATTACTCGTAGATATCTTCGAAAAGATAAACTGATATTTTAAACGATATTTACAGGAACTTGCTGAAATGAAGACAGATATGCTCAGAATGCTGGATTTTACCGAAATGTTTGGCGGTCTTTCAGAAAAAAACAAAATTAGTCTTTCTGAGATAGCTATCCCTAAAACCCTTCAGAAAGGGGAAATTCTTTTTCGGGAAGAAGATAAGGGTTTTGCTTTGTATATCCTGGGTAGTGGCAGCATTCAGCTTTCTAAAGAAGGACCGGAAAATAAAGAAGTGGTGGTCAAGATAATCCAACCCGGTGAAGTTTTTGGAGAGGTAATACTCTTTGAAAAAGACCGTTACCCGGTTACAGCTACGGCCCTAAAGATGAGTACGATTTTTATTCTGCCCAAAAAGCAGTTTATAGGTTTGCTGGAGAATAGAGATTTCAGAAATGACTTTATCACAATTCTTATACATAAGCAGCGTTATTTAACAGAACGTCTCATGCAGATACAATCACACGAAGTTGACCATAGATTTTATCTGTTTCTGAAAAACCACTTTGGGATGAAGTCCAGGATCGTTCCCGGGATTTCAAAAAAGGATATGGCTGCAGCCATAGGTACCACACCTGAGACCCTGTCCAGACTTCTTTTCCGCCTTAAGCAGCAGGACTTGCTTCGATGGGATAGCGGTGAAATTATTGTAAGTAAAAATTACTGGGATCTCTTTTAAATTACACGTCAACACCCATACCGCTTCATTTCCTGTTCTCCATGTTTAATTCATGTATCTGATAGCAAGCCAATTCAATGTAACTTAAATGTAACTTCTGCAATCTTAGTTAGCTTTTTATTTTTTCATCATAGTAATGCATCAAAGAAGGAGTAAGCAGGTTATATCACTCTTTCTTATTGCATATAAATGTTTAAATGCTTTTAGAGATTATTGTTCGATCGCTGCATATTCTCCTGCTCAGATTGCGCACTTAATCGAGGGTTTTGTGATTGAACATAATCTCTGTCCGGTGCTTCACTTCACCCCAAAAAATCCGGTAGCTTTTATCTCCATAAAAGCTGCCGGATACTTCTCTCCCGTTCTGCTTTATTTGTGATAGGACCTGATTTGTATCAGTATGCAAACGTGTTTAATTCTATATCAATTGTAAATGGTATCAGCAGTATTTCAGGGAAATCATCTGACAATATCAGCAAACTACCCATGGTGCTGTCGGCTTAAAGCTTCAAGGATAATGTTTCACCTCCTTTTCTCTCCTGCAATGCAGGAGAGATTGAAAATGGTTATTGTTATGGTTTACTTGTGGTAAAATGGTGTGCCTGTCTGTATAACGATCCAATTTTTGGTTATGTTACAGAATACTTGAAATACCGGCGAATAATCATTTTTTCTATTTCGACAGCCAGAAAAAGACCTGTTACAAACACTATTATCCTCAACCACTCAGCATTTCCAGGTGGTACCGTTCCGAATAAATGCTGAAATAATGGCATATAGATAAAAAGGCCCTGAAAAAGAATTAAAAGCACGGATGCAATCAGCACTGCTTTATTGCCTGTGAGCCCTTTCCAGGTCCAGGATGGTTTGATCTTGTATCTGCTGTTAAAAAGATAGGCCAATTGACCAGCAACCAAAGTATTTAATGCTGCAGAACGGCACAATTCTACCGGCTCACCCCGGTTATAAAGAATTATGAAATGCCCCAGAGTACCTGCAACCAGGATAATTGAAACCAGAAGAATCCTCCAGACAAGAAAACCACTAAGAATCGGTTGATCCGCTTTTCTGGGTGGTCTTTTCATTATTCCTGGTTCCGAAGGCTCAAAGGCCAGCGCCAGAGCCAATGTTACTGCTACCATCATATTAACCCAGAGAATCTGAACAGGAGTAAGTGGAAGCTCCAGTCCTGCGATTATGGCAAACACAATTGAAAATGCTTGACCACCGTTGGTTGGAAGTATGAATAATATTGCCTTTATCAGATTATCATAGACTGTTCTTCCCTCTTCAATTGCATGGACAATAGAAGCAAAATTGTCATCGGTGAGAACCATCTTTGATGCCTCTTTGGCTGCATCGCTACCCTTCAGGCCCATAGCGATTCCGATATCTGCCCTTTTTAAAGCTGGAGAATCATTTACGCCATCACCGGTCATGGCAACCACCTGCCCATCAGCCTGCAACATCTCCACCAGCCTTAATTTGTGCTCAGGAGTGGTCCTGGCAAAAATATCTGTTCTTGAAACCATCTCTTTTAATTCCTTATCATTGGCTTCCTCTAACTCCTGGCCAGTAACCTGAGAACCTAATTCTCTTATTCCCATCAATCTTGCTACAGCCAAAGCGGTTGTCTTGTGATCTCCGGTTATCATCTTCACCCTGATTCCGGCAGTTTGACAATTAGCTATAGCCCTGATCGCATCCTCTCTGGGTGGATCGAACATTCCCACCACACCCAGAAGTATCAAACCGGTGTTCAAATCATCAAAACGTAATTCCCGGTGATCTTCTGTAGTGTATTTACTTGCCAGAGCCATCAATCTCTGACCTTTTGCAGCAATTAACTCCATTGATTCTTTCCAGTATTCAAGATCAAGTGGATTGTTTTTCGCGCCGCTCTTTTGCCTGGTGCAACGGGCAAGGATCACTTCAGGGGCACCTTTAATGTAGATAAATCCGTTTCCCTGATGATCATGATGAAGTGTGGCCATGAATTTATTCCTGGACTCGAAAGGAATCTCATCAGTTCTGGGAAAGTGCTCTCTTATTAGATTTGGATCGATACCGTTTTTCATTGCTACTGTTACCAGTGCTCCTTCGGTAGGTTCTCCGCTTAAGGTCCATACCCCCTGTTTCTGATGTACTGATGAATCATTGCAAAGCACAGCTGCTCTGAGGATTTCTGAAAGAACGGGAGAATTCTCTTCAGGTGATATTCCGGAATTTTCGATGGTGAACTCGCCTCTGGGTTCATAACCACTGCCGCTTACACTGATAAGCTCATCTGCTGTCAGAATTGACTGAACAGTCATTTCGTTTCTGGTAAGAGTTCCGGTCTTGTCAGAACAGATTACAGTTACCGACCCCAGTGTTTCCACTGCAGGAAGTTTGCGGATAATAGCATGCCTTTTGGCCATCCGCTGTACCCCAATTGCCAGGGTGATAGTCATTATGGCAGGAAGGCCTTCAGGGATTGCTGCTACAGCAAGGCCGACCGAAGCCATGAACATGTTTACCATTCCATAGTTGCGGAGGAAATAACCTGTTGCGAATGTTGCTGCGGCCAGACCGATTATAAACAGGCTGAGCCATTTGCTGAACTGTGAAATCTGACGCAGTAATGGTGTTGACAACTGCTCCACCTGCCCCAGAAGCGTGCTTACTTTTCCAATTTCTGTATTGATACCGGTAGCTACAACCGCCGCGATGCATTTCCCGAAAATCACCAGAGTGCCTGAGAATGCCATCGATTTACGATCCCCCATTTCTGCGGACTCCTCAACCGGCTCACTGTCTTTTTCTACCGGCATAGATTCACCTGTCAAAATTGATTCATCTATCCTGGTGTTGCGACTGTGAACTATCCTGCAATCTGCAGGCACTCTGTCTCCTGCCTGAAGAACAACAATATCTCCAGGAACTATCTCTTTTGCGTTAACCGAAACCCGATGACCATCCCGAATAACATTTGCTTTGGGAGAAAGCATCGATCGTATACTCTCCAAAGCTTTCTCCGCTTTCCCTTCCTGTACAAATCCGATGATGGCATTTACCAGAACCACACCGAAAATTACCCCTGCATCAACCCATTTTGTAAGAAGCGCTGAAATGAGGCCGGAAACCAAAAGGATATAAATCAACAGGTTATTAAACTGAAGAAGAAATCTTTTTATGGGGGCCTCCCCTTTTGAAGAGGGGATCTGATTGGGCCCGTATTTCTCCAGGCGGCTCCTTGCCTCTGTACTGCTTAAACCACTGCTGTCACACTGCAGCTTCTTAAAAACTGTATCCACCGGCTGACTATGCCAGTTTATTGATGCAGAGCTTTGGAAAAAATCTTCTGCTCTTGCCATTATTTAGTTCTCCAGATAAGTTTTTTTCTGAATAAGAGCAAAAAAAAAGCCTTTTGATTTGGAGTGTTTTTTGCGGTTATATAAGAAGAGATTCTTCAAGCTTAAACTGGAGTGTTTTGATGAAAAAATTAAAGTTAAGCTTATTTGTGGTTTTTCTTTTCGGTGTAACTGCTTTTGCTCAGGATCCTCAAACCCAGGAAACTGATACCAGCAGAATGGGGCGTTGTTCAATGATGGGCATGGGAATGCTGATGCCCAGGATAGTTACCAATCTTCCAGATGGTTCCATACTGGTTCAAAGTGGCCAGAAATTGATTAAATACGATCAGAATCTGAATCTGGTTAAAGAGGTTACTGTGCCTGTGGATACCGCATCAATAAAACATTTTCAGATGATGTGCCCAAGAACTCCTCCAGAACAACCTAAAAAGCAGGGCTCTCCACCTCCCAAAAAATAACCGAAAATCCATTATCGGTTTAATTGAGTTGAAAACCAGGGCTTGTTACCTGGTTTTCTATTCAAGAGAACACCTTTTACCGAAGTTCAACAACTATATTCACTGGGTAAGGTTCAAAAAAAACTATGATCTTAAACTATATCTAATGCTTAAAATTCAAAAATTCAGCAGGATCATCAAATTCGGCACTGTTGGCATATCTGGAATCTTTGTAAACAGTGCCATTCTGTTTTTTTTAACTGAGATAGTCCGGATTGATTATAGGCTTTCAGCTATAAGTGCAATAGAAATATCAATATTAAACAATTTTTTATGGAATTCAGTATGGACCTGGAAGGATCACAAAGCAAGCGGTTACGCCAGCGTTCTCAGGCGCTTGTTTAAATTCCATCTCTCCTGCATCTTTACCGCATTCTTCATTAATTACGGTTTATTAGTTCTGTTAACCGAACTGTTTAAAATTCCTTATATGATTTCCAATCTGATAGGAATCGCCACCGGTTCTACAGTAAATTACCTCACCAGCCATTTCTGGGTCTTTCAGCACAATAAACCCCTTTTCAAAAATGAAAAGGAATCAGCAGAAGATAATTATATAAAAAGCCGCTTACTATCTCCCCAAAATGCCGAAAGCCCGGCAAAAAAATCTGATGTGGATTAAAAATTTACCACCCCTCTTCAATGAGAAGTGTAAGCGATTCAGATATGTAAGCCAGATATAATGGAATGAACATCGGATTGCTGGTGATTTTTACTGATATTCCTGACCTGCTCTTCAAAAGTGACACTGTTATTTTTCCAATAAATTCCAACCGGAATTTTCCGGTTTTCATCACAGTCAAAATCAACGGATTCTGCTGCAAAAGTCATGGCAGCGGCTCTATCGGTGGGATCGTGGGCCAAATCCTTATTGATATCGATAATACGTTTGCTGTTTTCAGATAAGGAGGATTCCCTGTTGAACGTCTTGCAGGGAGCAAGGACATGTACCAAAGAAAAGCCGTTATGATCCATTGCACAGGAGATCATCTCCTGCAGATGCTCAGGTAAACTGCAATGAGCTCTGGCAACAAATGTAGCCCCACAGGAGATGGAAAATTCCACAACATTCAATACAGCGCTAAGTTTTCCGTAAGGGGTAAGGGAACCTTTATATCCGATAGTGGATGTAGGTGATGCCTGGTTTTTGGTCATGGCATAGATTCTATTATCGATACAGATAACAGTAATATTGAAGTTCTTGCGTGCAGCATGGACAAAATGATTTGTTCCGATTGAAAAAAGATCCCCATCACCCCCTATGACTATTGTTTTTATATCCGGTCGTGAAAGTCTTGAGCCGATTGCAACCGGAATAGCTCGCCCATGAAGAGTATGCATCCCGAATGTCTTGAAATAGAGTGGCATTCTTGACGAACAACCAATACCGGAGATAAGATTGGTTGTCAGAGGATCTGTTTGCTTTCTTGAGAAAACTCTGGTCAGGCTTGCCATTACACCGTAAACGGAGCATCCAGGACACCAACTCGGCCTGATGTCGCTTTTGTAATCATCAGGAAGAAGATACTGGGAGCTCAATATTTAACCTCCTGGTAATGTATGTGACTATTTCTTCCGGTGTAAATGGATCACCCCTGGAAAGAGTAACAGGATGCGGTTTGGCATCTGTGTACATTCGAATTATATGACTATATTGACCACTGAAATTGGCTTCCGGAATGTATAGAAGCCTGCTGTATTGAAGAAGCTTCTCTATGCTTTCAGTCAAAACCGGAAATAAAAGCTTTGGATACAATGCCGCAATGCGGATACCTTGCTGACGCATGATAGCAACCGCTTTTCTGGCAATGGATGCAGTCAATCCCCAGGCAATAAGTGAAAAGTCAGCTTCATATATTTCCCGGGATTCCAGATCCCACTCCATCAGGTGGGGGTTATCCTTCTCTATATTAAGCAGTTTTTCTGATCTGCGTTTCATTTGCCTGCTTCTTACAACCGGGTTTGCAGAAGGGAAACTCTGTTCATCGTGCTCCAGACCGGTAACCCGATATGTAACTGGAGAAACACCAGGGACAGGAATTGGGTTGGTTCCGTCTGCGCCAGTCTCATACCTTAAAAAAGGATTGCTTTGTAGATGATATTTTAACACCGGCCTTTCTATTCTGAAAATCGATTCCGGTTCCGGTTTATCTATAGTCTGTTTTATGGTGCCCATGGATGCATCACTTAAGAGAATAACCGGACATTGATAACGCTCAGAAAGATTAAATGCTTCAACAGTTGTAAAAACACAATCCTGAACTCCGGTCGGTGCAATTACTATCCTCTGCCCTTCCCCGTGACCTCCAAAAACTGCAGCATAAAGATCATCCTGAGAATGCTTGGTGGACATCCCTGTGGATGGCCCTGCACGTTGAACATCGATTACAACAACCGGCAATTCTATCATCGATGCATATCCTAAAAATTCCTGTATTAAGGAGAGTCCGGGGCCGGAAGTAGCAGTAAAAGCCTTGATTCCATTAAAAGAAGCGCCAATGACGGCTCCGATTGCAGCGATTTCATCCTCTGCCTGATAAGCAAAACCCTCGGTTTGAAGTAAGTAATTAGCCAATGTATCACCAATTGATGTGGCGGGGGTAATTGGATAGGAGGCATAAAATTTTACACCACTTATAAGTGCACCTATACTTATGGCCTCATTGCCATCTACAATAATCCGCTCTTTATTTTCTGCTTTCATTGAAGGCAGAGCAAAACAAATGGGTTGAATATCCTTATGAGCCTGTCGAAACCCTTCTTCCAGTGCTGCAAGATTTTCCCCTACTATTTTTTCCCCTTTTTTCTGGAATCGCTCTGTGATCAGATCTCTTATCAGTTCAACAGGAATTGTCAGGAGTGTACTCAGATAAGCCAGTGTGACTGCTGATTTAATTGAATTATTACAGGAAATGCTGCGGGCAATTTTATCGATATGAAGAATCTGCAATTTATGCCCGGCTTGTTTCCATTGAGCGATGAATGGGATATAGGAAGTGTTATCCAGAATTGATGATTCTATAAACAGAGAAACTTTATTTGATGGAGGAGGCTTATCATATTCAAAAGCAACCGGACTGGTAAAAAACAGAATATCGAACTGGGAAATTGGAGAGATAATTTTTTCTTCAGAGATGGTGACCAGAGTTTGAGAGTAGCCGCCGCGGATAGTCGATGGGAAGCTTTTAAATACTGAAGAATAACACCCTAAACGGGCTGCAGCAGCCATTAAAATTTCTCCTGTAGTCAGGATACCATCACCGGCTTCACCAGAGATTTTTATTTTCAGTTCTGAAGAGGAATGATCAAAATGCATTTTTGCCAGTTTCACTGATTAAAAATTAAACTTATTCAGGTAATAATGATGATACCCAGAGAAACAAGATGAAAAAAGCTATTAATTCTGTTATAATTATTCTAAAATATAAATATACAACAATTTTGAAATGGCTGCTTATTGGCACAAGGTCCAGGTAATCTTAAAACTTTTATGGTAATCCCATAACTGCTCAATTTTTCCCAGAAGGATCCGAGGAAGACAAAATTGAAATGCTGCTCACTTTTGTTTTTTTAACCCTGCAGATTATCTATTTCGATATAACCAACATTATATTTATGTTGTTCAGAATTAAACAAAGATCCTTGAAACCGGAAACACATCTGTATTTTTCACAATGTTAAAGATTTATTTTATTTGAATCATGCTAAAAAAAATCATCACTAATAAATGGTTACATTTATTATTACCGGCAGTAATTATTGGGATAATTATCCCGTTCTGCATCAAGAATGACTTGGTTATTTTTCCGGGAGAACCGGAAATGGAGCTTACAAGCTATACCGATACCATTCATCCCAATGAGGATGGCAATACTATTATCAGTGAATTTAAAGTAGACAGTTCCAGAATTTTTATCGATTACACTATTGGTAGAATGAACTCTTCCCGTTATGCCGGGTTCCAGTGGATTATTCATCCACCCAAAAAATTTGTGGATATCAGTGACTATGATCACCTGATTATCTCTTTTGATGAGAGTACAACTGAGGAATATGTGGTTATTATTCTGCAATTGTTTACAGATGGTTTCTCCAGTCTTCAGGACCGCATGACCTGGAGATACTTTTCCAAAGAATTACCTATAAAGGATAAACCAAAAAAGTTTGCCATTCCCCTCAAGGAATTTGAAACTCCGCTCTGGTGGTTTAATCAATACAAGATCAACGAGGCGGCTCTGAGCAAACCCGACTTTTCTAAGCTGGGAATGATTTCCATTCAGGATGGATCAGATGCCTTTGGGCATCACAGAGCAATAGGCTTAAAAGAACTGCGATTTCACAAGAAAGAATCGCTGGCGTATTCTCTTATTGGTCTACTGTTATTCTATTATCTTGTTTATGGTATTGGAAGCTGGTTATGTGTTCTGCTGAAAATAAGAAAACGCCCTCTGGCTATTCCATATCAGATATTGGAAATCGAAAATGATGCTGCTGATGAACAGAAGAAGGTACTTGAATACCTGGGCAATAACTTCTCAAATCAGGCATTATCTCTTTCCCGCATGAGCGATGAGATTGGCATCCCAACCATTAAAATATCTGCCATTATTAAAAATGAATACAATCTTACCTTCAGACAGTATCTTAATACCATCCGCATCGCTGAGGCAAAACGCCTTTTGCAGGAAACGAAGCTGCAGATTTCTCAAATCGCCTATCGGGTTGGTTACACTAATCTTACCCATTTCTGCAGAACCTTTAAAGAGATCACTTCTGTTTCACCAAATACTTTCAGACAGGAACTCACTGAGAATAGCATTGAGGATGAGAGCAGCAATAATCTTTTAAAACCAAAGATTAAAACTGCAGAATAGTTTACCCCCTGCAGAAAATAAAGTTTCTTTTAAAACATTTTTCGAATAAAGCCAACATTTTCATTAAATTTTACTTCATTTAAAAAATTACAATTAATATTCTGAAAATGTAATACAAGCCCAGCAACTATAAAAACCTCATTTGATTATTCATTTTTTGCCCATTTTTTTTCTTATTTCCGGTTTTCAAAAAAGTTAAAACCTTATCGGGAAATGTACCTTCTTTAAGCCTAATTTTTATAAACGATACAGGAGCTTAATTGGTATTAAACCTGTAATGAAGTCCATAAACTTTAATTAAAGGAGACGAAATGATCAGGCACAGTACTGTAAAATGGGAGATGACTGGCTTTCTGATTATGATTCTGTTGAACTTTTCTTTTGGAGTTGAGAAAGAAACTGTTTTAAAAACCGGGTTCTCTGAAGATTATCCACAGGGAGGATATGCCTGTGTGTTTGGCGGGAGGTCTGCCATATCGATCATTAATGACAGTGACAGAAAAAGAGGGAAAGTACTTAAACTGGATTTTGATGATAAGGAATATCCCGGTGCTGAGATAGGATTTGGTAGCAAGGCTGTCGATCTTAAACCGGTCAGAAAAAGTGGAGCACTTCGCTTTTTTATAAGAGGTTCACAGGGTTGTGAAAAAATTATAATTGGATTAATGGACAATGGTAATAATGGAGCAAACAAGTGCGAAGTAAATGTCCAGAGCATCAATTTTTTTAAGATTACAGATAAATGGCAACAGGTGGTAATACCACTAATCTCCTTTTCAGATGAAGGGGAAAGGTGGTATAAAGAGTTGAAGGGTGGTGAATATGCCCGAATAGACTGGAGTAGGATTTACAATATAAAATTTTCCACCTTGAAGGAGCAGAATATAGGACGATCAGTCGACCGAATGGCTACAGTTTACATTGATGATATAGAAATTATTGATCATACTGCAGATCTGACATATCCACCTTTTTTTTCCTGGCGACATCTTGAAGATACAACAAGTGGCCCCCTGATTACCTATGAAGATACTTCCAATCTGATATTCTCTTTCTTTGGAAAGCGTATGGCAGAGAGGACATCGGTATATACCTATAATGGCCGTACCGATTTCAGTGTTAAGGATGCAATCGACAGCAGCAGATTGCCGGTTCTGGTCTGTTATTTAGATGATGCGGAATGGAGTGGGGTTACTCTTTTTAAGGCGAAGAAAGATCCTATAGATATTTCAGATTACAGGGAGACTGGAGGTCTGGAATTTAAAGTAAAGGGCGCTGCAGGTGGTGAGATCTTTGTTATTGGTTTGTTGGATGATGAATCCGAAGGGGTAGATATGAAAGTACAGACCCGATTGCCCAGCCGGGTCTATACAAGTGTCAGCACAGAATGGCAGACTGTTCAGGTTCCTTTTTCTGATTTTACCGATGTCGGGAAATGGTGGAGCAGTGATGGTCATTTTGAAGCTTTGGGATATATGGATTGGACAAAATTGATCGAGGTCAGGATATCAACTGAAAAACTGGCCAACTGCTCGATCAGTAATAATGGTAAAAAGCCGGTGCGGCTTTATTTATCCGATGTTAAACTGGTAAAGAAAATGAATACCTACAGCATGACCAGGTACTGGAAAGAGTTTAAGTCCGATGCACCGGATATTCTGATTGATGATTTTGAAGACCCGAAGGATATCATGAGATGGAACTCCAGTTTCTGTCCTTATTCCACTATAAAAGTTTCAACTGATATTAATACTGATAATAACAATATAGCAATCAGAATCGATTACAGAATCGACAAGTGGGGTTCATCTACCTGTACGATCAACTCTGAAGATACGTTTAAATCAAACTGGTCTTATCATAATGCCTTGAAATTCCACTTTTTTTCCAGTGAGAAAGTACAGACCTGCATGGTAATGATAGTCGATGGGAGTAATGAAGCCTGGTTTGCACATTTTGAGGCTCTGAATGGATGGCAGGAGATAACCATTCCCTTTTCTGAATTCAGGATGTTTGAATTCTGGCAGCCTGAAGGTGTAAAGATTAACCGTAAAATGGATATGGATAAAATTCGTTCCTATAATTTCCGTCCTGGGCTTTTTGGAAAAACGGGAACAATCATGCTGGATAATATCCGACTTACAAACACATTCATACCTGTGGTTTCAAAAACTGAATCTATACGATACAATCAGGTCGGATATTTTCAGAATGGAGTTAAAAGATTTATGGTTACCGACTCTTCGGCCGAAAACTTTGCGGTTATTGATGAGCAGGGAGCTATTGTACACAATGGCAAACTGTTTCCCGGATCATTCTGGTCTTTGGCAGGTGAATATATAAAAATTGGAGATTTCACTGAAATAAAAAAAACCGGAAGGTATCAGATTCTCATTCAGGAAACCGGTGAAAAAGAAGATATTTTCATTATAAAAAATGTTTATACAGATGCATTGAATGCAGCAGTAAAAGCATTCTATTTTCAGCGGTTGTCAACAGAACTGATAAAAGAACATGCCGGTGAATGGAGCCGAAAAAGCGGAATAGCCGATACTGCTTGTTCACTGCATACCAGTGCCGGAAAAACAGGAGTGCAAAATGTCAGTGGTGGCTGGATGGATGCCGGAGATTACGGTAAATATGTTGTAAATGCAGGCTTTTCTGTCGGCACCATGCTTTCGTTGTATGAACTTTTTCCAGATTTGATTGGTGATAATCTCAATATTCCTGAATCAAAAAATGGAAAGAGCGACCTGCTGGATGAAATCAGGTATGAGCTGGAATGGATGAAAAAGATGCAGGATTGCGATGGGGGTGTTTTTTTCAAGGTGGGATCGCTGGAATGGGATGGTTTTTCGGAAATGCCTGAGGAACTTAACAGTATAAGATATGTTATAGGAAAATCTACATCGTCAGCACTTAATTTCGCAGCTGTTATGGCCATGGCAGCAAGAATCTATAAGGAAGATAAAGAATTCAGCAGGGATTGCCTGAAACGATCGATTGCTGCATGGAAATGGGCTGTTGACAACCCGGATATACGTGAACCAAATGAAGTCGGGGGTACTGGAGCTTATGAAGATATACACTATGGTGATGAGTTTTTCTGGGCGGCCTGTGAACTTTTTGTTACCACCGGTAAAGGCAGTTTCAAAAAGTATATACAGCAGAATGCATCTTCTTATCTTTTTAAAAATGCTGCCAACTGGGCGAATGTGGCGAATCTTGGATGGTTCACACTGTTTAAGCATTTTGATGTGGAAAAGTTTCCGTTTATTTCGGAGGGCAGCCGTTCTGTAATCACTCTGGCCGATCTATTTGTAAAAGCAATCGATTCTTTCCCCTGCAGAATTCCTAATGTGGATTTTGTATGGGGATCTAATTCGGTATTGCTTAATCATGCTGTTGTAATGTGTTATGCTTATTATCTGACACGACAGAATAAATATCTGGAATCGGTTATCGAAACAGTTGATTATATTTTCGGTAAAAATGCGACAGGATTCTGCTTTGTAACCGGCTTTGGCAAAAAGTCCCCTTTACAGCCTCATCACAGGGTCATGGCAGCAGATGGGGTCGAAGCTCCGATTCCCGGTTTTTTAGTAGGCGGTCCAAATTCTGACAGACAGGATGAAGTATCTGGAGAACCGGGAGTGCATTATCCTGATAAAGAGCCGGCAAAGTCATATATTGACAGAATGGCAGCTTATGCTTGCAATGAGGTGGCAATTAACTGGAATGCTGCCCTGGTGTTTGTTTTAGGCTTTCTATGTTCTAACGTTGAATAGTTTTTGAAAATCCCCTTTATGGTTCTCCCTGTTTGTCAATGATAAAACAGGGAGAATTCCCCTTTCGAATGATTGCAGAATAGTGGCATGTTTGTTGCCATTTTTCTTATAATAGAGCTGCACCACCCTGCTCCCTTCGATTCAGCTCTGAAAAAGTTCAGGACATGCAACATGATCCTGAAATGGTTCTGAGAGCCCTTGTGATGTTCAGGAGGCATATATGGTTCCTTTCTTACTGATATCCATTATGATTATCTCTTTCCAACCATCAGAAGAATGTAAAGACAATACCCGTTTTCCTTCTGAATACCGTTCTTACTCGGGCATGAATAATAATCGTTTTCACAGAGCCTGGGGTGCGGCAGGTATCTACTTCCGCAGAATCAGTGAAGCAGATTATGCGGATGGAAAGAGTGCACCAGCCGGTGTTACACGTCCCAATGCCAGAACCATTTCCGAAGCGCTTCTTGATCAGGGTGATACAACAGTTCCAGTCGAATATGGACAGTCTTCATTTTTATGGGCCTGGAGTCAGTTTATAAATCATGATATTTCTTTGATAAGGCCAAATATTCCGGAAGAAGCTTTTGATATTAAGGTCCCTCGGGATGATAGGTTTTTCGATTCAAAAAGAGAAGGGGACCGGATAATTTCATTTAACAGATCAGAATATATAAATCATTTCAGTGGCATCCGGCAGCAGATAAACCGGGTTTCTTCATTTATTGATGGATCTATGATTTACGGTTCTGATTCCCTGCGCGCCAATGCGCTAAGGCTTAATGATGGTACCGGAAGGCTTCGTACCAGTAAAGACAATCTGCTTCCTTTTAATATTTACGGTTTTGAGAATTCCGGAGGCAATGGGCCTGAACTGTTTTTAGCCGGAGATATAAGGGCTAATGAAAATACAGTGCTTACAGCTCTTCATACTCTATTTGTGAGAGAACATAATTTCTGGTGTAACATAATAGAATCTGTCAGGCCCGGACTTGACGATTATCAGATTTTTCAGCAGGCCCGGGCACTGGTAATAGCAGAAATACAGACTATTACCTATAATGAATTCCTGCCTGCGCTGCTTGGCCCAGATCCGTTACCTGCTTACTCCGGGTATAATCCTGATGTGAATCCAACCTTGTCAAATGAATTTGCCACAGCAGCATTCCTTATCAGTCATTCTATGATTAACAAAAGCATTTTACGGTTAAATTCGGATCTGGAAACAATTCCCCAGGGTAACATTCCTTTGAGTGGCTCTTTTTTCAACATCAGTGCAATAATTGATGAAGGGAATATTGACCCCATACTTCGAGGGTTGTCATATCAGAAAGCGGAACGTATAGATCTGTTTATAGCAGATGAGCTGCGTAATATTCCTTTTGGTATTTCTTGTAATGGAGGATTAGATCTGGCAGCGATTGATATTCAGCGCGGACGGGATCATGGCCTTCCTTCATACAACCAATTTCGCAAATCACTGGGACTACAACCAGTGTCCAGTTTAAATTCAATTTCAGCGGATCCGCTGTTTCGCTCACGAATAGCCCAAATTTACCCTTCAATTAATGACATGGATCTATGGCCAGTATTGCTTGCAGAAGATCACATTATCGGATCTTCTGTTGGATTGACTCTTTACAAGGTATTAAAGCAACAGTTTCAAAATCTGCGGGATGGTGACCGATTCTGGTATCAGTCTTATCTGCCTCCCACTCTGGTAAAAATAGTGGAAAAACGCAAACTAAGTAAAATCATTATAACCAATACTGGAATTGGTGCACATGAGATACCTAAGAATGTCTTCTTTGCCGAAGATCTGGTGGTGGGAAATTAAAAACAAAACGTGGTGAGTATTACCTCAATCTGAAGCTTTTTACAAGTGTTTCGAATGTGTTAAAATTTTCCTCATAATAATATCTCCTGACATCGGAGTATCTCAGTTCATAGATATCTTCTCTATATCCAACTTCATTTATCTGGTAGTATACAGTTATTTTGATTGCTTGTCTGTAATCTGTCTCTGTTAATTTCTGGATAAAACTTGAGTTTAGTAAACTACAGCGAGTCTGTAATCCTATGACGGTGGATAGGTTTTTTCCCAGAAAGAGAATAAGATTTGAAGGCATCATCTTACCGAACATCTGGAAAAAACCAGCAGAGTTGCCCCTTGCTGCCCATTCGATAGTGGATATCGTGAGGATAACATTTGTTTTGCAATGTTTCTGGAGCATAAAAAAGCTATTTTGAGGTTATCTGGGCCATGCTTGATCATTAACAGGTTTAACAGGTTGCAAAAATCAAAGCTTCTGAGTTTTGGAAAGCTGAACCTTTACGCAAACATCTGTATTGATAATAAAGATAATGGAATAGCTTGCATTACCGTTGTTAAATTTGCTCTTGACACAGCCAAGGAATGGCAATTTAAAAAGAATAATCTTTATCTCCAGTTAGCCTCATCAGATCAGTTTGGTAATCATGTAATAGAAATTATAACATGGAAATGGATAATTGATTTATCCCCAAAAAAACATATCCGGATAGAAAATATTGCCACCTTTGGCGAAGCGGTTGACATGAATTAATCCACTTATTGTATCCATGACAATCCCTTATTTAATTTTAGACAAGTATCATTGTCATTAAAAGCGGACATTCAAGCCGGCTTCGTCATGACTGGACAAATAACACTTATGATGGAATCGGGATAGGTATTTTCGGTTCATACAATCGTGTTAAAAACTGTGAAATCGCATGGAGCGCTGGTGATTGGGTGACCATGTATGGATAAGACAATCTAATTGACAACTGTAGAATTAACGATTTCAATTACAATGGAGCTGACTGTAATCCGGTTACCGCTAACGAAGCGGGACAACTGAAAGCAATCTAAAAATGTGCAGTGAAAAGGCAGCATCAAATATGCAAAACAGGTTAAAAAAAAGGGACGCATTAGTGCGCCCCTTTAGACGTATTTATAATACTGCAAAATATAAGTCAGGCTGATTTTATTCAAACCACCAGCGAATATACCAATTAATCGTAACTGTAGTCGGTTCATCTTCAGTTGACCTTTGCTGCCAGAAATGCACCTGGTTATACGATGAATTTGATGTAGGAATGAATGATGGCCATGGATTACCGGTATCCCATTCTTTTTTTTCAGTCAGCGGACCCGATGCCCCAATGCCATTAACATCTGAAGCATTAATCATTGTTCCAATATTGATACTGAGTACATTTTCGTTCCACAGGGAATCATCATACGTATCGTCATCCTCGTACATCCAGAACCAGCAGATTACATTATCATTTGTTTTAAACTCCCGCACAATATACCAATCATTCACTACTTTAGTACCGTCTTTTACATCTGTTGTGTCGATTTCATTCAAGAACGAAATGGTAGTTGTATCAGGAACTCCGAAAGTTGTTTTTTTGATGGCAGCTTGCCATTTTATCTCTGCATCGCCAGACCCGTCTCCCTCGTCATTACACACCCAGTCACTAAACTTGGGCATTACCATGATTTTCCAGGTTCTGACCCCATCACTTATTGCAGTGGCTGAAGACGAACCGTAAATAAAAGTTACGTTATCAGCTGAGTAAAAGGGAATTACCCGATAGTAGTATGTAGTTCCGGAGATAAGACCAGCATCGATGTATGAGAAATCAAGTTTTCTATCATCTCCGGTAATAACTTTGCTGACATTCCACCCATTGTGACTTGTCCCGGAAATCGGCCCTGTTACGGCGGATACATCAAATGTTTTGGTGTTATCCGTTGAGCGGACAACAATGTATCCAGTTGCCCGCGGATCGGAATCGTATTGTGCTTTGCAGGAGATTTGGACCCGGAGCTGTTGCCACCATTTTCCGCCATCGGTAGTAGTTGCAACAGGAGATGAATAAACAATCGGTTTATCCATGACATTGACAAGGCCGGATTTTCCAGAAATAGTCCATACTTTAGTCGCTCCTTTATCGAGCGGTTTAGTAATTACTTTGACTGTTACAGTTCCTAGTGGAATCATATTTCGCTTTGCCAGCGGATCATCAATAAACCGGTAAAGTGTATCTGCTGGTTTGCCGCCGCTACTGGGTACGACAACTATGGTATCGTAGACTAGAACAAGCGTATCCTGATTGACAGTCAATTTGCACCAAAGCGGCATAGTATCAACTGTAACCTGAAAGTGAGGTATGCACGGAACATTTGTTGAAAGTGACTTGGAATTTTCGGAAGCGGTAAAGGATATCGTTTCAATGATCGAATCCTCTGCATTTACAACCGATAGTGATTTGACATTACTAGATGATGCAAGACGTGGAATGAGCGGTTTAGGATCTGATCCATCAGCAATTCCGTCACCGTCGCTATCGGCGTTTTTCGGACTGGTATGAACCGTATCAGTACTTCCTGATGGAACCCACCCATAAATCTCCCGGTAATTTGAAATACCATCGCCATCATAGTCATGTTTGGGTTTGGAAACAGCATCAGTGTAGATACCGCGCATCTTTGCAACGGCATTGGAAACAGAATCCCTGTCATCATCACCGGTATAGGATACAAACACAAGATCACCAGTACGAATTTTGACACTGTCAGGGCCGCTTGAAGCTCCCATATGAACCTCAACCGTATCACCAATCATTCCGCCACTGGTTTGAGGGTGAATAATCTGGGTGACCCAGACATTATTTACATTGCGTTTAAGCCCGTTTATGTCAACAAACCCTAATGAATCGAATGTGTAGGTTAATCCGGCGGTTTTAAGAAGCTCACCCAGATAAACATCGCCGTAACGATCGATTGCGGTTGCGGCGGAAGGGTTAAATTTTGTCAGAGTGGCGATTTTTTTGTCAAGATTGACCTGACCAGGTTTTGCACCATCGAAATCAACTATGAGCTGTGCTGTAGAAGCCATGACATCGGTCATGGTTTTCTCGAGCCCGACTGGTGTGGAGCCATTTTCCAATAGATACGTAACATTAGGGAACGAACAACCGATCTTCAGCAGACTAAAAGAAAATACTTTTTTTACTTCATCAAGCTCAAGATTGTTGGTTGCTTTAAGCTGAAGATCTTTGGAAGCGCCCGGTGTCAGGGAAAACGATCCTGCTCCCGATACAGGTGTGAGGTCGCAAAGCGGGGTCTCTATTGGAGCGCCTTTGCTATAGGAAATGCCATAAAGCGTAAAAACAGGATTCGATAACGAGTATCCGAGAGAACCGTTGTTCGTTACGCGTACGTAAACAGACAGTTTCCCGCCGGTATAAGTGATACCGCTTACTTCGCCACGAGCGGTCACCTGTTCATAAGACTGTTGATTTTCTACCTGACGGCTCGATTCGATTGAATGAGTGGTTTCTGTACCATAGGAGAACTCCTGATGGATGGTAGCCTGAAATTTAACAGAGATTCGTGGAATAATTTGAACTCCTGCTTCTTGAGAATTACAAATTTCAAGTGAGGTCATTCCGCTGAGTGTCGTACTTTTTGAATCTGTTGTCGTGACACCTTCAGTGGATGTCCAGGCTGTTCCTTTAGAAACAGTATTCTCAATGCTTTGGGATGAACTGGACTCAGTAATCAGAAATATTTCCGGGTAGGTCGTCATATCGACGGAAAGCAAGGGCAAATTCGCAACGACAGGATTCCACACGTTCGGATCTTTTCCCAGTTCCCAATTATCATCGTACCCGTCCCCATCAGAATCCTTCTTCGCAGGATCGGTTCCATACAACATTATTTCCTGGTAATTGGTGAGCCCATCACCATCGTCATCTCCGGACTCATCGAGTTGAGGTGAAAATACGATGCTGTCGATGGTTGAAAAATCAATTACTTGTTGCGTTCCATCAATATTATTTACACAAAAATTTGTGATTGGACCGCCAACTGTATCTAATTTTACACAATTGGAATAACCAAGATAATACTTTGACACTACCGTAGTTGGAGCACCCGGACTTGTAACAGTCACGAAGAGCCCGGTCGGATCAAAAGTGATCTGATCAGTTGATTTGATGGTATAAACATGGGGTATACCGTAGCTTATTATCGTCATTCTTGCTGCCATGGCGGAAAATACTGTAAAAAGTACAATAAATACCGCTGATGTTCTTTTTTTCATAGAACTGATCCTTACCTGTATATAGTCATTCGTTGAGTTATCGTTGACAAGCCATTTTTCAGTTGAACAATGTAAAAACCATTTGTAATATCCGGTAAAATCATTACTCCGTTACCTTTATTATCAAGATCAAGCTTCTTTGAGTAAACTACCTGACCAGTAATGTTGAAAATAATTAAATTTGCCAAACTTCGTGGAGCACCTGAGACATTGAATTTACAATTTCCAGATGAGGGTAAATATCTGATAGAATGGACAATTTTGTTTACCAAACCAAGTTTACTGTCTGTCGTTTCTCCCAAAGTCACATTTTTAATGGAAACAAGGTTAAAAACCAATTGCGTACCGTTATTTTGATAAACAGTCATTGTGGCTTTTGCTGCCGCAAATAGATGTGTTTCACAAAAAACTCCGATAATGACAACTACTATCGCTGATACATTTTTTCTGAAAAAGCATAGAAAATCCTTAGGTTTCATAATACAATTCCTTTTTATAGGGTTTAAAACACAGAAGTCTATTACAGGTTATACTCAAATTCGCCATTCAATCCTTTTTAATCTATTAATTTAGTATAGCTGATAGTTAGACTACTAATAATTCATCTCTATGAACATAATAGTATTTTGACTTTTATTACTGCAACCATTTTTTATTTCTATCGGGCTATTTAGACAATTTGATCTTTTTTATTTTTGAGTGTAATATTCGGTATTAATTAGGTTTGCGCAATTGTTTGGCATTACTCTTGTAGCCCAAACTACTCTTTTTATTCAAAAAACAGGTGCATTGATCCACTAAACGGGCAGAATTAACCGGTAAAGAGAAAGAAATTCCAGTGGCTCCAGGCGCTGATTAAACGGCGGAGTGCCCAACCAAAAGAAGTGACACGTATGCGCTACCGCTAATGCTGCGGGCATTTGATTGTAGAATTGCTTGAGCCCAAAACCGCCAAACGTTTGTTTTGCCAAGTATACCAGGTAAGTAACGATTGCATTGATTTCATTGCATGGTTCAGGCATACAGCCGAACTTTTCCGCTAGTGGTCACTGTCGAATCCCGCAGTAGTCGTATCAAATATTTTCTTGACACGTTGCATGCTGCACTCCATTGTATCGAGCCGTCTGAATTATAGTGCGTAAAGCTTTTATATGAAAGACGAGTATCTGTTACCATAACGTCAAAAAGACATATCGCTTCGCCGCTTATATCTGTAACAACCATTACAGCACCAAGGGAATCAAATCTACAGCGACAATATTCGCATTTTAGGCCTCCGGATGAAGTTGAATCCGCGCCTATAAAAAATACCCTGTAAGAAATGCAAAGACTTGTGCAGGCAGTCCTGAGGTTAACGTAGTCTAATTGCTCCCGCCATCGACCGTACTAACAATGCCAGAACCGCTTTTACCAGCAATCATTATGTCACCCTTTACTCCGAGTCCTACGATTGTGGACATACCGGCATTCAATTAGACCAATCTGTATGGCACGAAAAAGCAATCAGTGAAGAATACAAGAAGCATTGGTGAGCAAATCGCATAACTTTCTCTCATTTTTAGGGTTGATTTAGAAATTTAAGCAAAACAGGATTCTCGATCAGATGAGAGCTTGCCCTGTACGGCAAACCAGTTCAATATCAAGGATCCATGTCGGGGAACTATAGGTCCAGAAATACTGAAAGTCCTCACGAAGAAGATACGCCCTGACGGAGCGCAGGTTGCAGCAAAGGAGTTCCTGGAGGCGGACACAATGAGCACCCGAAAGATTCTCGGGGCGCTTGAGCAGTACCCTGCTACTTTTCCTAATAATGGCTTCCCGCCCCTCGTCTTCCAACCGTTGCATTTCTTTCCTACGAACGTCATTAATCGCCTCGCCGAACTTCTTCATAATATGGAACCGGTCATGGGTATTTTTCTGGCGATAACCTTGAGATACGGTTTCTATATATCCGCGCATACATAGCGGATCACCACCGGGCGTGCCATACCGAACATCTGGAAAAAGCGCAGCAGAGTCTTAGCAGTGCAGTTCTTACCTATCCACAACAACCGACGAACTTTCATGTCGATCTGATAAACCAGCGTGACATAGGTATGCCCTTTCCCTATAGTCAAATCCTCGAATTCAATCTCATTTCAGAGATCACCTTTTTGCCTTCAAAAATTTTGGAATCTGAGGCAAAGCCCCAGAAAACGGTTTTCCATGTCGCGCATTTACCCACAAATATGTCCGTGGATCCGGTTTGCTAATAAGATATGATTTTAATAAAAGGGCAGCACTATCAAGATTACCGCTTATAAAAACCAAGCTCACGGAGCACTTCTCCAGTGTTAGCTATCTGCATTACTCGGTAATACCAGTTAAACACATCTTTTTTAAGATCTGGAGCAGATCTTAACCGGGCAATATTACCTAATAGAAGGTATACCTGAACATTACTGGAGTCCGACTCCGGGATTCTGGAGATGTTTACCTATGCACTATTTAAGCCATCTGAAGCAATCTTCACGATATTCAATCTGTTTGCAGAACGCTGACTAAAAAATGCCGCGAGAAGAGCTTCATTTCTGATTTTCGCCAGCAATTCCGAGTATATAAATAGTTCCATGGGCAGTTTCGAAATTTAAATTCAGGTGACTGCAGCACCTTAAATGACAATCAGCTGTCTCCGGTCCGATTTCATGACCTGTTTGCCAGATGATTTTTCCTTCATTATTTGCCACCAGACATCAGGCAAAGATTCGATCAAGAGTAACATAAAAGATATGAATGTTAACTGATCCAGTGAATACTGAAGAAACAATTGATTTGACGTTATCAGAATACATCTTCCTCTATGTATAAGTCACATTGTAATACTTATCTGTTGACATATTTTGGCAACAAATCAATTAATTTGTTTCCAGGTGATCCTGCATTTTTACTCTTTATTGAAAATACATTTATATAAGCTACATTTTTGTTCAAAGGTGTTTTCTCTTATGTATCATTTCGCTTTAAAGCTATTTTTGAGCCTGAATTTAAAATAACTCTTCTTCATTTTCATAATGCAAAACCAGTTGAATGGTATCTTTTAGGCACCCCCAAAGAACATGTCTCAAATCGCATCAAAATTATTGATTTGAGTTTCTGATATCCAATATTCTATAATAGAATTCTATAGCTCTTTTTTGGAAGGAAAAGGATATATGTTTCTCAGAGGGTAATTTGAAATATTGCTGAGTATTTAAAGATCATCTGAATTGTATTGACAATTATTTTCCAGAATATAAAATTTTACATCAACATGCATCTCTGTATACAGGATATTTATGGATCAACTTCTAACGGTTCTTTGTGCGCTTCTGGTTTCTATAAGTATCATTTTCATAGTAATAGAAGTGAAGGCCAATTTTGATAAAAGTTTCCTGATATTTGGGATTGTTAACCTGCTGATCTGTTCTTTTTGTATTATTGATATAGTATTTCAGCCATCCAGACAAATTTTGCACTGGACATTACTGCAGCATCTGATTGCTTCTTTTTTCCCTCCCTTTTTATTATGGCATGTCAGATTAATAAAAAATAATATCAGAGAATCATTAATTAGGTTTTCCTTTCTGACAAGTACAATGTTTTCTGTACTTTTTTTATCCGGAGTAATGCTCAAGCCCACCAGTGATGATGTACTTACCACTATGTTTTACAACATCACATTTGTGCCATATATTATTGCCACACAGATTTATCTAATCATAAAGTTAAGCTGGAAAATTAATGTTGCTCACTTAAGCCAGAAACGATTCTTAATTTTTTATCTGGCTGGCATAATCTTCCTTTCAACAGGAGCATTGGGAGATCTTCTGATCTTAATAACCGGATATGGAAAGTTAAGGTTATTTCCTAGTTACAGCTTTTTGGGAGCACTGGGATTTAGTATTGCAGTTACCATGATTTTCACTGAAAAGCTAACTTCAATTATCCGGGATAGGGAAGTAACCTTTAAAAAGCTGAAAGAAGCCTATAGAGATTTGGAGGAGGTACAGACTCTAAAAGAGCTGGGGCAATCCACAGCTATCATCAATCATGAAATACGCAATTATGCAGCAGCAATTTCTGGTTATTCGGAAATACTTGGAATGTTGCCATCATTGGATGAGCGTTCAAAAAAAATCGTCTCTAGAATTAACGAATGTATCAAGCATCTTACCGGTTTCAGCAACGATATTCTTGAATTTTCTAAATCCAGGATTTTAAAGGATAAAATACCATTAGACCTGAAAAGGT
Source organism: uncultured Fibrobacter sp. (assembly GCA_964411655.1). Classification (GTDB taxonomy): domain Bacteria; phylum Fibrobacterota; class Chitinivibrionia; order Chitinivibrionales; family Chitinispirillaceae; genus JAAYPC01. The sequence goes on along the minus strand of CAYPMS010000018.1, from coordinate 2,519 downwards.
TGATACATAACTGTATTGACCTTCATTTTGAGAATAAAAAAGATATTTTTGAAATTAATGTTGAGAAAAGCGATTTCGATACTATAGTTAACGGAGATACCAGTAAACTTGAGCAGGTTTTCATTAACATTTTCAAAAACAGTATCGAAGCTAAAGCGAAAAAAATAAAAATAAATCTGACTTCAAGAGAAACTGTTCTTTTCTGTACAATTGAAGATGATGGTATTGGCTGTACTAAGGAACAGATAGGACAGATTTTCAAATCATTTTATACAACAAAAAAAAATGAAGGAGGTACCGGACTTGGAATGTGTGTTGTACGTTCCATAATTGAGGTACATGGAGGACATATTAGTGCATATTCAAAAAACGTAGTTGAGAATGGAGAGCATGGATTATCGCTGCATATCACCTTTCCCAGATATGAAATTAAGCATATTGAATTACCGGAAAAAAATGATATAGTATTAATCAAAGATGGCATAAAGGATCTACCCAATATAATAAAAGTATTCCAGAATGTATCGATCAATCCCCATGTAATGCAGAATATTGATGAATTCGAAGAAAAAACGTTCGAAAAACCAAATATTACTATTATTGCTACCCCTAATCAGTTGGCGCTACTTCGTTTAAGGAACAATATTGATATTCAGGCATTTGCTATTGTGGAAGGTGTTAATAATTTAACTTTCATAGTACCTGAAAATGGAAATGAGTTTCCAGCCCTTTTTAGTGAGGAGTATCTCTTAAAGAAATTATTACCGGTAATGGCATCTTAACTCATTGATTTTAAAGGGCTATAATATTCGATTATACTTTAAATCTCTGCGGCTTTTCCAAAATAGGTGTTCAGGAAAAAACCGTAGAGAAAGATCAAATCAGTTTTGGAAATTGCCAAAGTCACCTTCAATTGATAGATATTATACCCAGACAGATAGCATAAACAATAGTGACGGAATCCACCATTATTTCTAAAACCGTTTTGGGTACTTTGCCGGGCAAAAAATATTGAGGTAAAACAGATAGTTCAGCCCATAATATTATAAAACAACAAAATATTCCGACCTCTATTGTAATAGCATTTTTAAGCACAAGAACAATAATTGCCTCTGACAAGGTAACATTCATGATTGTTAGCATTTTCAATGTATTTCTAGGCCCTATCAGTACTGGAATAGTATAAATTCTTCTTATCCGATCACCCTCAATGTCCCGTACATCCGAAGATATCGTGCTGTTAAAGCAACAGGTAAAAAAAGTCAAAAAGATAATTAAAATATCTGCTCTGAACAAATTTATGTTGTTTCCCACAACCGCAAGAATAAGTGCACCGCCACTCCACAGTGTACATACAATCAAAGATTTTAGAATTGGGATGTTTTTAATGCTAAACCACTTTATTTTTTTATTGATAAACCAGGGTAGCAATTTTACTGAATAGAAAAAACCCAAAATAGAAATTATGGCAAAAATCAGTGCAATCTCTATTTTCTTCCGCAACAGAGAAATAACAATCGGAGATAGAAGTAATACTATAGCGGTTGTAATCCAGAACCTAAACCGTCCGGTGGTGCCATTGAAAAACTGCCATCTTTTCAGGTTATTAAATTTATCTTCATTATCTACTATTCTGTTTAACAGATAAGTGCCTGTTGTGACAAAAAAGAACAGTAATACTAATGAACAGTCCAGTCTGCTTTTAAGATAAGCAGTAGAGCAGATCAATTGTAATGCTGCTGTACTGCCAAGAAACAAAATTGGACAGATGGCGTTAACAGAAACAGTACATCTAGAATCCATAGAATCTCCTTTCTAAAGATGCAGACGAATACAAACTTGTACAAAGATTTAGAAAAGTGTAAGCCCCCGTAGCGTATTTATCGTTGTTAAAAAAGATACGCGATTCCACGAGAAGGCTTACACATGAGTAAAAATAGTAGTTGTTCATCCAGATACTATGATTCTTTTTACGGTTTGTATTCAGGAATATGGTTAAAAACAGAATGGCAGAATATAAACCAAAAGATTTCAGTTGCTGGCAACAGTTTACTATTCTGCCAGTTGGGCAAGGCTAATTCTCTTAATGAGATTACTATAGGATTAGCCTGCTATGAGGGTAAACTGATAATTTTGGCATAAAAGCCCAAGGCGAATCAACTTTGGAATATGCAAACGAACATCGACTCTGGCAGCTTTATCAGATGTGCTTTTCTGGTTATTAGATAAAACAAACTTCCTGCATCATCAAAAAAACCCAGGTTTCGTTTCAAATCAAAATTATATAGTATTGATGTAACTGTTATTGATCTTTGTTTTGAGTATGTATATATAAACGGGAGCATTTTCCACAGGGTAAAGAGTGCTGTAAAACTTCATATGCGATTAGATCATGATGGATATTTACCTGATCATGCCATTATTACTTTGGTAAATGCCTTGAAGTAAATACGCTTAATCAATTTTGTTGGCGGGCACATTAAAACCCGCCACGAATGGGCACTTTTTGAAGCCCAAAA
>CAYPMS010000017.1:40345-50079 GCA_964411655.1 uncultured Fibrobacter sp. | reverse complement strand
AGGCGGAAACTGCCCGCAAATATGGTGAGCAACAGGTTCATATCTGGCGAAGAAGTTATGATATCCGGCCTCCTGCATTAAGTGAGGATGATTCCAGATCTCCAGCATCAGATCCTCGCTACCGTGATCTAAATAAAGATGAGCTTCCCATGACCGAATGTCTCAAAGATACGGTGGAGAGGTTTCTTCCATACTGGCATGATAACATTGCTCCGGTAATACTTTCCGGGAAAAAAGTTATTATAGCCGCACATGGAAACAGCTTAAGAGCTCTGGTAAAATATCTGGATAAAATTTCGGACGATGACATAATCAGCTTAAACATTCCAACAGGTATTCCTTTGGTTTACGAATTAGATGACAGACTGAATGCTGTAAACCATTATTATCTGGGGGACCCCGAAGAGATCCGTAAAGCCGAGGAAGCGGTTAAAAAGCAGGGGAAAGCTTAGCGTTATTGGATGTTTAGCACAGATTTAATACCTGACCCGGTAAAAGCCGGGCAGGGTCAGACACTTTTTCCGGACCGTTTCATAATTTTACGAATCATATCAGCGGATTTCTGAATTCCGGTCAGTTCATAGCAAATGATTATAAACAGAAATGATGGAACTGTGCTTATAAAGCATACTGTCAGATTTTTTAACAGAAGGTTCGATATATTTATTCCAAGGCTCCATTGTTTGAAAAAATATCCTATAGCGCATCCCAGTGAGGTTATCAAAAGTATTTTGCTGATAGAAAAAACAAGATTAACCACAGATTTCCATCTGGCATACCTGCAGCTCCAGATTACATAGAGAATAATAAACTGAGAAGTTGCAGCCAGTATAGAGGCTAAAGCGATTCCTGGTCCTTCCATTTTGCGACTGAAAAGGACATAAAGGGGTATGCTAAGCAATGCTATCAGTGTGTTTACCACCATTGGCAGGACAGTATTCTGCATTGCATAAAAGGGACGGGAAATTATCATGGATGCTGAAAATCCGAATGTCCCCATAAGATAGACTGAGAAGATAGATGCTGTTTGCAATGTTGACTGATAGTCGAAATGCCCCCGCTGGTAGATAACAGCAATTATCTGTTGTGAAAGAACGACCATGATACCTGAAATAGGGAGCAGCAAAAGTGCGATTCTGCTCAGAACCGAATTGAGGATGTCATTCATCTGATCGAATTTTTTTTCCAAAGCAAGTTTTGAAAGGAATGGAAAAAATGCTGCTCCGGAGGCCTGTCCGAACATGGCAACCACCATCATCATTACACGCAGAGCATAATTTACACTGGCCACAGTACCTTCTGAAAGGGATGCTGAGAAGAACCGGAAAAAGATTTCATTGGAGAAGCTCATACTCAGGCCCAGAACAAGTGGAATACTTTTTCTTACATATTCCATAAGATCAGGATCAGAAAAATTGAGTTTGGGATAAAATTTTAATCCGATTTTTAATGCACCTGGCAATTGAACTACCATATTGGCCAGAAATTCTCCTAAGAGTAGTCCACATGCAAATCCATCTATACCTCTGCGAGGACCCAGGTTTTAGCCCCCCAGTATTATCCCCCCATTATAACACAGTGGTGCAATAGCAGGAATAAAGAATCGTTTCTCTGCCATCTGCACCGCAGAGAAGAATGAACCCCAGTAAAAAAAGAGTTGTGCAGGAAGTATGATTCGCGTTAAACGGACTGTGGTTTGGAAATATTGTGGTTTAATATCGGGTCCAATACCGGTCATACTAAGAATATCAGGGGTAAAAATCATGCTCAAAGGGATGAGAATCAGAAAGAAGATCGTCCCGATACATAACAGATTGGAAAAAGACTCCCACCCTTTATCCCGTTCTCCTTTGATAATATAACGCTGGAATATCGGGATAAAAGTAACTGACAGAAAACCACCGGCTAGGAAATGGTTAAGCATTTCGGGAATGAAGAAGGCCGATACATATGCATCTATTCCCAAACCGGTACCACCAAAGTGCGCCATTACCTGTTCACGAAGAAGACCGGTAATTCTGCTTAATAAAACCGATCCCATCATTATGGCAGTAGCAATAGAAATAGTTTTGCCTAATTTGGGATCAGAGTTCTTTTTTGGAAGAATCGATTCATTATGTTTAGTGGCAGAGATATTATCATTGTAAGTCATTATATAAAACTACAGTTTGCTGCAGCTGCGAAGCAAAAAAAAGGGGACTTCATGTCATTTGCCATGAAGCCCCTTACCAAGAAAGCCTTTATTTAAAATTTATTTCTTTTTCTTTTTGGCAGCTTTTTTCACGACTTTCTTCGCTTCATTAATGATACGATAAGTCTGAGAAATGGAGAGTTTATATTTTTTGGCCAATGCTGTACCTGAAGTACCGGTATCATAAAGTCTTACAATTTCGGCATTGCGTTCGGGATTTTTAGCCAATGAAGATTCAATCCCGTACTTTTTACGAAGCTGATGAACAGCCTGTCTTGTGATTCCGAACTGCTCGCCAATAGCTGCATCAGTTTTAAATTTCTTTTGCAGCTTTAACAGTTGGGCTTTAGAAATTCTTGCCATAACGACGCTTACTCCTCTCATAGTAACGTTAAGTTAGAAAAACATGTTTTCGCAGAAAGAATTCTTCCTAACAACTGAGAAATGCTGATGGTGTGTGAGAAGAGGTATTCTAAAGGTTGACGTTTATAAAATAAACAATTAAAAATCTTTCCGCAAGGAAAAAAATAAAAAATGTCAGTTTGTGACTAAGAAAAAAGAAAAAATTATGGTCATGAGAGAGGTCGGTTCACATTCTATACCGATGCTATTGCCTCTGTGTTTAGTTCAAGATCTCAGCTTACAGTTTCAATCTGCAATATCAAACTAAAGACTTCGGGGTACTAATTGTAAGTTACGCGTGTCATGTATCAGAAAAGAGCTGCCTTACACTTCATAATTTGTACTATCATGCCTTTGTTCTTCGCTTGACCCCTTATAATACCGGCCGGAAGTCACTATAAAACGCCGGTTTTATTTTTCTTATATGAGGTTTAACAATGCCCGGAGAGAGAAAAATTAGATGCATAAAAAATTGTGCACTAAGTAATTTATAGGAAAAATCCAGGCATTTAAAGTATAAAGCAGCTTTATTGGATGAATTTGAGATCAGATTTAGTGAAGATATAAGGAGAAATCCGCATGCTGGAGGAAATAATTAAGTATCTTGAACAACATCCCGATGGGGTTTCTTCACTGGAGCTTGCTAAAGAGTTTCTCAAAATCCAGGACACTCAATCCACTTTTGCCCATTTGACCATCAGCTCCATTCTCTCTAAAAACAAAAGAATTTATATGGACAATAATGGACTGTGGCATATAAAAATCAGCTCCGCTTCCTGCAGGTCTCTTGAACAGTTACCATTGATCGCTACATTTATCATTAGTGATACTGCAATAGAAAACCGGCAGCTCTATTATATTTCCCTCTGGAAAATCTTTCCTGAACCACAACACCTCTATGGAGAATGGACTGTAGATGATGATTTTTTACAAACAATAGGAAAGAGAGAACTAAGGTCGATCTATGACCATCCATTTCCGGCTTCCGGATACCACCAAACGCTTTTAAATGCAGTAAGTCATTTGAAATTGACAGTTCCAGTATATCTTTGCGCCTCTCATCATAATCTTCTGAAATCTGCAGTTGCCACTCTGAATGAAAGTTTAACCGATGATTCTATTCACATGTGTGAATTATTTGAATGTGCAGGCATTGAGATTGATGATCCTGAAAACCTGAACTGCTGTTATAAAACCTTATTTGGGAAGACCTGCAATAACCAGAGCGCTTTCAGACAAAGCCAGCTATTTGCAGAGTGTATCAGAGAGCTTATCCGGATTCTGATAGGAAAAGGCATCTATTCCCGAGAAGATATGGATGAATTATTAAAAGAAAGCAGAAAATCCTTAATTTCTGGAAAGGAGTTTTCCTATGATCAGATCTGTGCTCTTCCAGCAGAAAGAGGCGTATTTGGTTTCAAAGATAAAAACGGAAAATTTCTTTATATCGGAAAAACAGATAATCTTAAACGAAAGATATTAAACTTTTTCAGGGAAAATAAAACCAGATCTGCCGGACTCAGGTTATTACTGGAGAAATCGCACACTTTAATCACACATCAGTGTGCATCTGAACTGGAGGCGATGCTATTTGAGCACCGTTTAATTCTGAAGCACTCTCCACAACTCAATTCTAAAGAAAATCTCTCCCAGGGGAAAGCTCTTTCAGCAAAAATTGAGGATTGTATGATTGTTATGCCTCATACCCGCGCTGATTTATTGATGACATTCTGGTTCTGCAAAAATAAAAAGATTAAAATCAAAGCAATAGAGTTGAAAGAATCAGAAAAATTAAATGCTGAGCTGGAGGATTTTTTTAATCCGGATAAAGAATCAATAGAATCTTCTGACATGATAGAGATGAATTTAGCCTGTAACTGGATTAGCAGAAATAAGGATCAACTGCTTATTGTACCGATTAATAGAAACAGTAATGGCTCTGAAATATTTAAATCCATCAAATGTCACTGGAATCTAAGACTAAATAACTAGAAAAAGCGTAATTCGTTTTAAGTTTCCTGATGGTTTTGATTATTTTAAGCATACATAACCATAAAGCTTCTGTATGCTCACTTACACAAAGGATGAATCATGAGTTTTTCGTATGATCATGAAAGGTTTGTAGCCAAAAACAGAAGCCTTGCTTCTGCCGAAGAAATGAAAAAAAAAGATGAAATGCTGGAAAAGAAAGGCTACTCTCATCTAAAAAGTAACCAGGAAGGTTCATGTTTTAATTGCAAAATGAAGCAAAATTGCTCTGAATTCAAGGCAAAACGATCTGGCGGTTCTTCTGGTGTTGTTTCTTTTGGTGGAGATGAAAAGTTTATCTGTAATCGATACGTACCTGCTGATACCTCCGGTAAAACTATGACCAATAAACAGATAAAAGCGCTTTTAAAAAACACCAAAAAAGGTTATTAAACCTAAAATCTGGAGGGAAAAACATGACAGATCAGCAATCAATGGGAAATTCTCCTCTGGAAATTTATGAAACCGCCTACAGGCTTCATTACATCGATAAACGTATCGATGAAGCAATTAAGTATTACGAAATATTGATCAGAGAATTCCCTGATTCCAATGAATGCGGTTATGCCGCGGTGCAGATTCAGAAGATAAAAGCAAACGGGCTGCTTAAAGAATTTAAGAAATTTTCAAGATCAGCCAGTCCAATAGCAGTTATTGCTCTTATTCTTTCAGTCATCACCATACTGTTGTCAGTTTCAGCATCATACTACTTTTATTCCAGATATAAGGCAGAACAAAACCGGATCAGGCTTGCTCTCACAGCCTTGTCTAAAGTTTATATAGGCGATGACAATGAAGCACTTAGAGTGCTGACTGAACTGAAAATTAACGGTAAGGATGACATCATCCCATTCGAATTATCTTCCGACCTTTATCAGAAAAAGGGACTCTATGAGCAAGCTCGTGCTGAATATGAAATTTTTTTCCGCCTGAATCCATATCTAAAACCAAACGATCTTCAACTCTCAAAAATGAAATTACAACCACCAGCAATTTCTCAAAAATCAGTAACCACGGAGATTATTGATGATAATGAATCCCAAATGAAAAACAACTCATCCAGGCCGGAACAGAGCTCGGATTCAAAGGTGAAACCCATCAATAAAAATTCCTCAAAGCTCAAACAAAAACCGGTTAAAGGCATATTTCTGGTTGACCCGGATAGTCTTAACTTCTTTTAATAGCAGATTAATATGAAAACCGGTACAGATAACCTAAATATGAAGAAAGCTAAAGATTTCGAATCATTAATAGAAAATGGTTATGTACTGGATGTACGTGGCCAGTGGGTTCCTCTGAATGAAAAAGTAAAGAAAGAACGGGCTTTTATACATCATCTGGAATGCGGTGAAGTCCTTGTCTCAGGTAAGTGGATGTCCATTTCAGAAGCATTAAAAAATTTGCAAAATGTAGTAGAGGATAAAAATAAGCAGTTGCAGTTTACAGAAAGCGTTCATGATGAAACTCAGACCAGTTTTGAAATAAATATTTCAGGCCAGGAAGAGGATTTTCCCCCAGAGACCATTATGATTGCAGCTGAGGAATTACCGGTAAATAAGCCTTTGCAGCAGGAATCTGTTCAGAAAACCCAGCAAAATACAATTGACGACAATCAGTTACAGAATACCCAGCAGGAAGAAGATATAGTTACACAGGAAACCATAGCAATGTCTCTTCATGCTCTTACTGAAATAGCTACCCATCATCAAACGCCATGCGGAAATGATTCTAATTCAGCAACTTTCTCGGCTCTAAAAGCTGAAAAGAAAAATATGGGAAACTATGGGAAGATTCTTTTGCAGGCCGCAGCAGCAGTATTAATTATTGGCATAACTGTTTATTTGGCTTTCAGATTCTTTCCTGGTTTATTCCAATAGACTAATCATTTTATCGATTATTCTGGGAATGTTCCTCTCTTTGTCAAAATTATTTTTAGCGATCTGATAACCGGATTTCCCCATTAAATCAATCTTATCAGGATGGTGAATAAACATTTCCATCGCATCCGCAAAAGCACTGATATTGTTCTGCTCAACCAGAAGTCCTGAGATTTTATGCTTAATAATTTCACAAATACCACCGGATTCAAAACTGATTACCGGCAGCCCACAGCTCATTGCCTCGATTGCAACCCTGCCAAATGGTTCATTGTCAGATGCCATGCAAAGAATATCATGAGAATAAAATACCTGCTGAGGATTTGGAGTATGTGGCAGAAGCCTTATTTTCTCTGCAAGATTTAATCTGCCTATTTTATCTGACAAACTTTTTCTGTATGATTGATCCCAGTAAAGGGTATCTCCCACCAGATCAAGTGTTCCACAAAGATCCCCTGCTCTCTGATAAAGCAGGTAAAAGGCATCAATCAGCAAATGACAACCTTTCCATGGAACGATTCTTCCAAGATAAAGAAATGCCGGTTGCTGCTGCGTTTTTTTTTCAGGAATCTGCTCAGGTATTTTGATTCCATTATAAAGAACCACAGTATTTTTTTTAATCCGGGGTGGAAGATTTCTTTTAACTGCCTCCGATATCGCAATAACCATGAAATTTTGTCGAGGTAATAATAAGTGGTATAATGAAGCTGAAAAAGATGGCTTTTTAAAAATTTCCCTGAGGTGAAAAATACAGGTGCAATCCTTGTATAACCAGTAAGACAGACTGAGTGCCACATGTGATTTGGGGATGTTTGCATGTATGATATCGGGTTTTAAAAAGGTAACATATTTGTAAAACTTATAGACAAAATGGAAATAGGAGAATAGAACCCTGATGTTTCTCAGCAAAGCAAGAATCATCTTATCACGTCGTATGTTTTCTATTTCTTTTGCACAGGGTATAATTTTACAATTTATACCCATACTTTTTGCAGATTCCACAAGTTTTCCGTTTTCTGTAGTCACCAGATATATGTCTGCATTTTTACAAGCTTCTGTCATGATATCCAGTAACGATAATTCTGCTCCACCCAGTCTCTGAGCCCAGTGAGTAACGAATAAAATCTTAGGACGTTCTTTACCATACATACTGCTGTTCAACTCTTTTTCTGGCACTTTGAATTAATTTTATGCGCAATTCCTGATCCGATATCAGTTTTGTTATCGCATCGATCCATGGTTGCTTTTGGTCAGGAGGAACCAGAAGGCCACAATTGCCATTATCCAGTACTTCAGCAATACCGCCAACCTGTGATGCCACAATGGCTACTCCCTTGGCCATCGCCTCCAGGAGAACGATTCCAAAACCTTCGGTATCATTATTCGTTTCTCTGGAAGGGAACAGAAAAATGTCTGCGCTTTCATAAAGTTCCCAAAGCAATTTGTCGGGTATCATGCCAGTTACATGAATTTTATCTTTCAGAGAATAATCTTCAATTTTTTGACTTAATAAGGAATGTTGTGGTCCTGAGCCTGCTATTGTAAGTTGCCATTGAATATTTGCGGGTAATTCAGTCATTAAATCCAGTAGAAAATCGTGTCCTTTGTGTTGTTGCAGCCTGCCAACAGATAATAAATGTACAGGGTCGTGCAAAACTTTATCACTGACATCATTAAGCAGAGATTTTTCGATTTTTGGAGGCAGATAACGCAGTTTATGATCAACATTTAAAGGCGAAAGAAATGAAGCGGTATGTCTGGTAATATAAAAGATATTTTCAGCCCGGTTTAGTATGCCTCGGAATAGAAGTGTCCGCCAGTTATTATTGACAAGAGGAATAATCTCCTTACCATAACAGTATACATTGTATTTGACTGGCCAAAATAATGAAATCAGAAAAACCGGAATTGCTGCATAAATATTCCCAGCTTCAACTGTGGCGTTTTGCCTGCATTTTATCAGATTTACCAATAACACCGCAAGTAAATTTAAGAGCGAAACCTTCTTATTTTTTTTTGAAAACCAGTTGGAATAGTATTTCACTGAGCAGGGTAATCCAACCATCCGTTCATCAGGTTTAATCGAAGAGCCAACCAGTACATGGTCAGACCTGTCATAACAGTATTTAACCATATTGTACAGATATCTCTGTATTCCGCCCTGTTCAGGAGGAAAGTCAAGCGTCAATAATATTTTCATTCACATTCAACTGGCTGTTCTTCAGGACATTATAAAAATGTACTATCACACCATTCCAGAACCAGAAATAAACATCTCCAGGAAAGCCATGGATATGAGTACCGGTTATATTAATAATTCCTAAGGCTATATTCAAAATAGTCACTCCGCCTGCAATGGCTATTACAGATGGGTTTTTACTGTTATCCAGAACATAGAATCCTTTCACAATCAGGATGATTGATAATATGATTATAAATGCCATACCTGGATAACCGAATTCTGCTAAATAGGTAAAATAAAGCGAATCAGCGCTTAATACTCCCAAACCTCTCCCCCAAATTGCCAGAATCGGATCAGAAGAGCTCGTCAGTAAGAATTTCCACAATGTCACTCTGGATAAAAAAGAATGCTCGTTAAAAGGATTGGATAGGGCTCCTGCTCGCTGTTTTACCAGAAGGTCAAAGTATTCATTATTTGATTTTCTATTGATAATGCTTGAGATGTTCTGAATTTCATCTTTATTATTAAAATAGGATTCTATCAGCTGTAATGATATAAACGACAGAGCAAGAAATAATATAACCCCGATACGCAAATGCCAATTATTTAGCCTGGTTAAAAATATCCATAAAAAGAGGATGACAATCGCTCCAATCCAATTTGAACGGACAGAAGTGATAAGAAGGGCATAAACAAACAAAGGAATAAAGATTAACAGATATCTGGTTGATGCTTTTTTTGAAGAGTTGATTGTGACGATTACACCAACCATGGCCAGTAACATAAAGTCTGCAAAAGCTGCAGGTGACTGAAAAAAAGAAAAGGGTCTGGCAATGCCTTTGATAAAAAGTGTTGTAAAGGAGATGGATGAAAACCAGAGCTTTTCGAAATTACTATACCCCATAGTCAGTTGCTTTACACCGTACAGTGCAGCAAATATTCCGGAAATTATTGTTATGTACCAGATATTTTTCAGCAGTTTAATATCTTTCCCAAACATTATTCCGGCAAAAAACAATAATACAGTTGGTCCATAGAACCTATATTTCATTAC